>NZ_JBALMU010000056.1:0-21100 GCF_036962285.1 Bacillus sp. JJ634 | reverse complement strand
AAGAAGCGGACGCTAAGAGCGTCCGCTTCTTTATTTAGAGTTTACCTTTTCAATGATGATTCTTTTTCCCGTGTTAATCGTAAATTCAAATCGGTCATTTTTATTTTCTCCATAAGAGAAATGATGCTGAACGGAACAGATTTCTAGATTGTTATCGAAAGTGAAAAAATTCACACCTGACTGGGTACTTGTATTTTCTAAAAAGGTAAGCTGATTATAGCTATAAATGCAATCATATGTGGAGAAACCGAGAGAATTCAATGTTGTCACAAATTGAAAAAAGGAATCATCGGTTAGTTTCTCTAATAATTCTTCAAACGAGTAGATTAACTTCTTCCGGATATGGATGGTTTCATTTTGTTTGAGGAAGACGATTTCATGATTAGTAAGCTGAATGGCTCCTTCTTCTAAGATGATTCCTTGTCTCCAACGGCCTGACCGGTATACCTCTACTTCGTTGTGCATATAGTCTTCAATGGAGGAGGCCTCATCTGTTTCGTCATCAAAGAAAATCCATTGAAAATTAATATATTCTACTTTTCCTTCTGTAAATGCTCTCGTTTGTTGTTTAATTAATTTTACTCGTTGCTGCTGCCTCATTTACAATTACCTCCAATTTGGGATGCCTCACCTACTTTTTTGACAAAATTCGTTGAAAATATAATCGTAACTGGACAAATAACCATCTTTTTATTTTTGCATAGGTTATGTTATACACTTACGACTTTGCTCACAACTTCCTAATCTCCTAAAGAGTATTGTTCGAGTTAGAAAGGATGAAGAATTATGTGCGGGATAACTGGATGGATACATTTTCAAAAGGATTTACGCGAGGAAACGGATACTGTAGCCAAAATGACAAGTACGTTAGCGAAACGCGGACCAGATGATGAAAATGTGTGGAGCGATACCCATGTTGTATTTGGCCATCGTCGTTTAACAGTTGTAGACCCTGTCGGAGGCAAACAACCAATGACGAAGGCGCATGAAAGCGGAGTTTATACACTTTGTTATAATGGTGAGTTGTATAATACAGAAGATTTGCGTAAAGAGCTATTATTAAAAGGATATTCTTTTAAAGGTCATTCTGATACAGAAGTTTTGCTAACTTCTTATATAGAATGGAAAGAAAAATGTGTAGAATTGTTTAATGGAATTTTTGCGTTTGCGATTTGGGATAGTGCGGAGCAAAAACTATTTGTTGGACGTGATCGTTTAGGCGTAAAGCCGCTGTTTTATGCGGAAAGAAATGGCGGACTTTTATTCGGATCGGAATTAAAAGCGCTGCTTGCTCATCCGGATGTTAAAGCAGAAATCAGCTATGAGGGATTAGCGGAAGTATTTGGGGTAGGGCCTTCACGTAAGCCGGGTTCAGGAGTGTTTCATCATATTCAAGAGCTGCGTCCGGCTCATGCGATGACATTGACACGTAACGGACTAAAGATTTGGCGTTATTGGAATGTGAAAAGTGAAGAGCATACGGATAGCTTAGAAGAAACGGTAAATCAAGTTCGTTTCCTTGTTGAAGATGCCGTAACTCGTCAGTTGGTGTCGGATGTGCCGCTTTGTACATTCTTATCAGGCGGTGTTGATTCAAGTGCGATTACCGCAATTGCAGCGAATGCCTATCGCCGTGAAGGGAAAGGACCGCTTCATACGTATTCCATCGATTATGAAGATAACGCGAAGTTTTTTAAAGCAAATGATTTTCAACCAAATGCGGACGGTCCATGGATTGAAAAAATGTCGAATGCATTCCAGACGAGGCATCATTCGTCCGTCATTACACAAGAGCTGTTGACAGACTACTTAACGGAAGCCGTTCATGTTCGCGATTTACCGGGAATGGCGGATGTAGATTCATCTTTACTCTGGTTTTGTAAAGAGATTAAGCAAGATTTTGTGGTCGGCTTGTCTGGAGAATGTGCGGATGAAATTTTTGGCGGATATCCATGGTTCCATCGGGAAGATGACTTGAATCGTTCTGGTTTTCCATGGATGCGTTCAACGGAAGAGCGAGTTTCTTTATTGAAACAGGGATGGCGTGACAAGTTGAAATTAGAGGAATATGCGGAGGAAGCCTATTTAACGACGATTCGTGAAATGCCAAAGCTTCCTGGTGAAACAGGTATAGCAGCCAAGCGAAGAGAACTGTTCTATTTAAATATTCTTTGGTTTATGACGACGTTGTTAGATCGAAAGGACCGAATGAGTATGGGTGCTAGTCTTGAAGTACGGGTTCCTTTTGCGGATCATCGCCTTGTCGAATATGTATGGAATATTCCTTGGGAAATGAAAATGACGGGGAATCGTGAAAAAGGGATTTTACGTAAAGCCCTTGAAGGATTGCTGCCAACGGAAGTGCTTTATCGCAAGAAAAGTCCTTATCCGAAAACGCATAATCCAGTTTACACAGAGCGTGTACAAAGCTGGCTAAAAGAGATTTTAGAGGATTCGAATTCGATGCTCTATGAATTTTTTGACAAACAGAAGCTGAATGAGCTTGTCGAATCAAAGGGAGAGGCGTTTAGAGTGCCTTGGTTTGGGCAATTGATGTCCGGTCCGCAATTGCTCGCTCATTTAGCACAAATGCATGTATGGTTTAACGATTATAAGATTGAGATTGTAGATTGAATAGGATAATCGAGAGGATTTGGTATAAAGTGAAACTTCCATCAGTGGGGGTTTTTCTTCATCCCCCACTGATGGTTAGTCACGTTCTACGGTCACTAAGATTTCAAGCTTCGCTTTCAATCAAGTGACCGTATGAACCTGATTGGTTCAACTATACCTTTGAAAACCACAAAGGTAAGTTTCACTGTATTTTACCAATCGGACCTTTACGGGCAGTTGTCCCCTACCTATCTTCCTTGTTCACTCTGAATCTTGAGGTGGGGGTCTTACTGCCCGTTAAGAGTGGGATAAAATCATGCGCAATTCGGGAATAATCGGGCGAATTCAGTATAAAATCATGCCAAATTCGGAGAGAATCGAGCGAAAAGGCTGCATAATCATGTCCAATGACTTGTTTATTAATTAATTAGGATATTTTGGTATTTAAGTTTGACCTTGGAAGGATAAGAAGCTAATCTTAAAGGCGTAAGGATGTTTAGGGAGGAGGAGCGGAATATGCGCAGAGTGTTATCACTCGTTTTACTTCCGTTTCTTCTTTTTTACGCCATTCCAGTAGGAGCAGCTGAAAAAGAAGAACGAACGTTGGAAGATGAAATCATTTATTCTATCATGATTGACAGGTTTTTTGATGGAAATCCAGAAAATAATGGGGATGCGGATGTTACGAATCCGAATACGTTTAATGGCGGCGATTTTGCCGGTGTGACAAAAAAACTAGATTATTTAAAAGAGATGGGGTTCACAACCATTTTACTTTCCCCTGTTTTTACGAATGATAAAGAGGGGTATCATGGATATTGGGTGGAGGACTTTTACAATACAGATTCGCATTTCGGCACACTAGATGAATTGAAAACATTAGTACAGGAGGCTCATAGTCGAGACATAAAAGTGATGGTAGACTTTGTGGCTAATTCTGTCGGTCCTAATCATCCATGGTTACAGGATCCAACGAAAGAAGATTGGTTTCATGAAAAGAACAGCGATGATGAACAGCTGGAAAAAAGCTGGATTGATGGTCTGCCGGATTTAAATCAAGAAAATCCTAAGGTGAAAGATTATTTATTAGATGCAGCTAAATGGTGGATTGAAGAAACGAATATTGATGGCTATCGCCTTCATCAAGTTGAGTATGTAAACCAAGATTTTTGGAAGGATTTTGTACGGGTTGTTAAATCAGAAAAATCTGACTTCTATCTGATTGGTGATGTTTTAGAGGGGACTCCGAAAACGATTTCCGGCTATGAAGAGACTGGGATGGATGCTTTTATGGATTACACCGAAAATGAAGCATTACGCCAGGCCTTTGCTGCTCCAGATGAAAGTTTAACAAACCTTTTTTCCGTTAAGAGAAAAAACGAGGATTTACTTAAGGCTGACACACAGCTTGTGAACTTTATGGATACGAGTCAATCACCACGCTTTACGTTTGATGCGGCCAATCATAATCAGCATCCAGGTACACGCTGGAAAATAGCTCTATCCTATTTGTATACGACACCCGGTGTGCCTGTTATTTTATATGGCTCCGAAATTGCGTTAAATGGTAATGAAGCCCCTGAAAATCACCAGCTGATGAATTTTAAAACCGAACAAGATTTAGTGGACTATATAACGGATCTTGCCGAAATTCGTGCCGAACATCCTGCTTTATCGCGAGGAAAATTAGATGTTTTATATGAAAAAGACGGTGTCGTTGTGTACAAGCGGACGTTGGCTGAAGAAACGAATGTTGTGGTCATTAATAATACGTCAAAAACGCAAAAGATTGTATTGAATCAATCCCAGCTAGAGGAGAATAAGGAATTGAGAGGGTTATTGAACGGCGACCTCGTTCGCAGTCAAGATGGCAAGTATTCTATTGTCATTGACCGAGAGCTGGCAGAAGTGTACACGCTTGTTCATAAGTCGATTATTAACATTCCTTACTTTGCTGTATTATTTGCCGTACTTGCTTTATTCGCTCTGTTTATTGCTTTAGTCATGAAACGCTCGAAAAGAAATTCAATAGATTAATGGCAGACCTCTCGATTATTCTGTGTACAAGTTACTGTCTAGATGCTGGTTCGTTGTTGGATATGGATGAATAGAGATAGATAATCGGGAGGGTATGAGATGAAAAAAAGATGGTGGAAAGAAGCGGTTTGTTATCAAATTTATCCTAGAAGCTTTCAAGACAGCAATGGGGATGGAATCGGTGATCTGCAAGGTGTCATTTCTCGTCTTGATTATCTTCATGAACTAGGCATCGACGTTCTTTGGATTTGTCCTTTTTTTCAATCGCCTAATGCTGATAATGGATATGATATTAGTGATTATCAAGCGGTTGCTCAAGAATTTGGGACGATGGACGATCTAGAAGTGTTAGTAGAAGAAGTGCATCGGCGCGGTATGAAGATTATCTTGGATCTTGTGCTGAATCACACAAGCGATGAACATCCATGGTTTATTGATTCTCGTTCTTCACAAGATCATCCAAAGCGAGATTGGTATATTTGGCGCGATGGTAAGAATAGAAAAGAGCCGAACAATTGGGAAAGTATTTTCTCAGGAAGTGCGTGGACATACGATGAACAGACGAAGCAATATTACTTGCATCTGTTTGCTGAAAAACAACCGGATTTAAACTGGAAAAATGCCAATATGCGTCGTGCATTATATGACATGATTAATTGGTGGCTTGAAAAAGGAATCGATGGTTTTCGTGTGGATGCGATTACACATATTTATAAGCGAGACGGCTTGCCCAATATGCCGAATCCAGATGGAAAAGAGTACGTTCCAGCTTTTGATATGCATACGAATCAGGATGGAATCCTCGATTATTTGGAAGAATTAAAGACAGAGACGTTTGCTAACTATGATATTATGACCGTGGGTGAAGCAAACGGTGTTCGAATTGAACAAGCTGATGACTGGGTTGGGGAAGAGAACGGAAAGTTTAATATGATTTTTCAATTCGAACATTTAGGACTGTGGAATCGAGGTCATCACGAAACGGTGGATGTTTTGGCTTTAAAGCATGCGCTGTCAAAGTGGCAATATGGCTTGCATAATAAAGGCTGGAATGCTTTATTTTTTGAAAATCATGATCAGCCTAGAAGTGTTTCTACATGGGGCGATGATACACAATACTGGCTGGAAAGTGCGAAAATGATTGGTGCTTTATACTTTCTAATGCAGGGGACACCGTTTATTTATCAAGGACAGGAAATTGGGATGACCAATGTTCAGTTTGCTTCGATTGATGATTATGATGATGTTGGGATGAAAAATTATTATCGCATTGAGACAGCAAAAGGCCGGCCTCATGAGGAAATGATGCAGATTATTTGGAAAAGCGGAAGAGATAACTCGCGAACGCCGATGCAATGGGATAGCAGCGCAAATGCAGGATTTACAAAGGGAGCACCGTGGATGAAGGTGAATAAAAACTATCCGTCTATTAATGTTGCCAATCAAATAACGGATGGTCATTCTATCTATACTTTTTATAAGAAGCTGATTGAGCTGCGCAAGCAATATGAAGTATTTATTTATGGTGCTTATGAATTAGTGTTAGAGGACGATCCACAGATTTATGCTTATATTCGAAGAAGTGAAGGTCAAGCGGCTCTAGTTGTTTGTAACTTTAGTAAACAGAAGCAGTCTATTGATTTATCTTCGTGGTGTACGGAACGAACGCAGCTTCTGCTAGCGAATTATAAGGATGCTTTTGTAAGCATAGAGAAGAATGCTACTCTAAGGCCTTATGAAGTCCTTGTATATCTTCTATAAACTAAGTTAGTAAAGTAGGTCAATTAGCGAAATTGCTTTTGTTTTTTTTGATTGATAGAATGATGTGATATGATTAAACGATTCCAAGGAGATTTATAATGATTAATAAAATTGGCAAAATTACTGTGTATGTACAAGATCAAGAACAGGCAAAGGACTTTTGGGTAAATAAAGTGGGCTTTGTATTGAAATTTGAACAACCGATGGGACCAAACATGTCCTGGATAGAAGTTGGACCTAGTGAAGACGAATTCACTACGTTAGTTCTGTATTCTAAATCTGCAATGGAACAACATCAACCTGCTAAAGTTGCCCATCCATCGATTCTTTTTAGCACAACCGATATTGAATCAGCTTATGAGAATATGAAACAAAATGGAGTAGAAGTAGGGGACATGTTAAGAATGCCGTTTGGAACAATGTTCTCATTTAAGGATCAAGATGGAAATGAGTATTTATTAAGGGAAGATAAATAAGTCGGAGGAAAAACTGTTTTCACTTAGATTTATTAAATAGTATTGCTGATCATACGATTTTTGGCTAAGGTGTGTGAAACTTCGGTTTCACACACCTTTTTAGCTATGCTGAAAGCCTCCTCAAGTATGTAATAAAGGTATGTTCCTTCTTACGTGTTCCACTATTTTGAATGCGTAATTTATATAATATGTGAGGTGTTTTAGGGGTGAAATCACGAATAATTCCAAGGTTCATACTCTCTACCTATCATTTTATTTGATATATACGAGCAAACTGTTTCTAGCATGAAAAAGGGGTTACTTATTTTTTTGTAAAAACCTGTCATATGAAAGTTGCAGATTTTCCATTATTCAACAGAATTTTAGGGAAAATTAACGTTTTAACGCGTTAATTGCTTAAAAATTTCGAATTTAGACACAAATATAGAGAAAGGGACTGTATAATAAGTGTATGATAAAAGATATATCTAAAAAATGAAGAGGCTTTGGATTATCCTTTGCATCTTTTTTAATACATCAAGGGCTTAATGTCTACAGAGGGGAGAGGAAAAGAGTAATGGCCGTTACGATAAAAGACGTGGCACAATTGGCAAACGTTGCTCCTTCGACGGTTTCACGAGTTATTGCAAATAATCCTAGAATTAGTGAAAAAACAAAGGTGCGTGTTCGTGAAGCGATGGAAAAGTTAGGGTATCATCCAAACTTTATTGCACGCAGTTTAGCCAATCAATCAACACAGATTTTGGGCTTAGTAATGCCTGGTTCATCAGAAACGTTTTTTAATAATCCGACGTTCGCTACGATATTACGTGGTTTAAGTGAAGGAGCTCGGGAAAGAAAATATTCATTGCTTATGAATACGGGGAATTCCGATGAAGAGATTTTTGAGGGAGTCGTTGAAATGGTGCAAGGAGGTATGGTGGACGGGATTATTCTAATGTACTCGCGTATGAATGATCACACGATTACCTATTTGCAATCGCGCAATTTTCCTTTTGTCTTAATTGGAAAACCGTATGAATTTGCTGAAGAAATCACATATGTCGATAACGATAATTATTTAGCAGCGAAGGAAGCAACGAATTATTTATTAGAGTTAGGACATAAGAAGGTTGGATTCATTGGGGGCCATTCGAAACTTGTTATGACGCATGAGCGTTTATTAGGCTATGAAGGTGCTTTGAAGGAACATGGAATCGTACCTAGAAACGACTATATTTTTTATGAAGAGGCATTACGAGAAGAGATGCATGAAGTGATGCAAAACCTTTTAAGTTTATCAGAAGTGCCTACCGCTTTAGTCGTCCACGATGATTTAATGGCGCTAAGTATTATGAATAATTTAAGGTCTTTAGGATGCCTTACGCCAGAGCATATGTCTATTGTGAGTTTGAACAATACTTTATTTTCAGAAATTTCACTTTCTTCATTCACTTCTATTGATACAAATATGTATCATACCGGATATCAAGCGGCAAGATGCTTAGTTCAAAAGCTAGCGTCTCCAGGAGAACGAATACAAAATGCTATTATTCCCCATCATTTTGTCGAGCGCGACTCGTGTCAACGAGTGCAAGCGGAGATGTTAGTTTAATATAAAACTCAAGGCTTCCTACCTTATTGGAAAGGAAGCCTTGATCACTTTATCCATTTACAACCGTACCACCATTGATATGGAGCACTTGTCCGCTCATATAAGAGGAATCTTCGCTCGCTAAATATACATAAGCAGGAGCGAGTTCTTCTGGCTGTCCAGCGCGCCCGATTGGCGTATCGCTGCCAAACTTGGAGACATCTTGTTCATTAAAAGAAGCGGGAATGAGCGGTGTCCAAATAGGGCCAGGTGCTACAGCATTCACACGAATACCATCTGTAATAATCGAATTGGAGAGCGCTCGTGTAAAGGAAACGATGGCTCCCTTTGTAGCTGAATAATCGATTAATTTAGGATGACCTTTATAGGCTGTAATGGAAGCGGTGTTGATAATGCTGCTGCCTTTTTTTAAGTGAGGAAGAGCCGCTTTTGTTAAATAGAACATGGAAAAAATATTGGTGCGGAACGTTTTTTCTAGCTGCTCGGCTGTAATATCTAGAAAGTTCGTTTGCACATGCTGTTCAGCCGCATTGTTGACTAAAATATCAAGTCCCCCAAATGCTTCCATTGTTTGTGTAACGACGCTTTGACAAAAAGATTCATTGCCGATATCCCCCTGTAGGAGCAGACATTTTTGGCCTTCTTTCTCTACTAACTGCTTCGTTGTTTTTGCATCCTCAACTTCATCTAAATAGACAATGGCCACGTTTGCGCCTTCTTTGGCGAAATAAGTACTTACAGACCTGCCAATCCCGCTATCGCCACCGGTAATAATGGCCGTTTTACCAGCTAATTTACCGCTACCTTTATAGTTTTCATTTACGGATTTTGGGTTAGGGGTCATCTTTGTTTCTACACCGGGCTGATGTGTTTGATGCTGAGGCGGAAAGGTTTGCTTCGTTTGATTATTATTTGATGGACTCATAAAATCCCTCCTGCTTTTCATATCTACTTCTTCTTATTTGCAAGTGAAGGACTAATAAAACGTGGGAAATATTAGGAAGATAGGTACAGTAAACGACGTATGAATGGCATACTTCGTTTTTTTCTTTTTCATTATCCTTTGTAAATTTGCCTAATTTAAACAAATTAGGGAAATTTAGATTAATGTTGTAACAATAATACTGTATGATGAATAGTATAAATCATATAGTGTATAACATATATTAATTAAAAATTGAGGTGGGTGAATGAGTACTTTACTGAATTCATTAACGACAGAGCTTAGAAGAGGAACGTTGACATTGGCGGTTTTAAGTCAATTGCGAACACCCCAGTACGGATATTCACTTGTTCAGTTATTGGAGGAATCAGGTATTAATATTGATCAAAGTACCTTATATCCGTTGCTTCGCCGCTTGGAGAAACAGGAGTTAGTAACAAGCAGTTGGGACACATCTGAGAGTAGACCCCGTAAGTACTATGTGTTAAGTGAATATGGTGTAGAAATTTTTTTGCAGTTAAAAGGGGAATGGCTGAAGAATTCGAAAGAACTGTATGGGCTATTAACAAAGGGGGAAGACGATGAATCTAATTGATATTTATATACAAGAAGTCACGCGGAGACTGCCTGAAAAAAATCGTGAGGATATTGCCCTCGAATTACGGTCGACGATTGAGGATATGCTGTCCGATGATTACAGCGAGGAAGAGGTGAAGGAAGTCCTTGAAAAAATGGGTAATCCAGCAACGTTGGCTAGCGGTTATCGAGATCAGCCCATGCACTTAATTGGTCCGCGTTATTTTGATGTATATGTCACATTATTAAAGATGATTTTACCAATTGCAGCGGTCATTTCGTTAATCTCAATGATTGCCACATATTTTATGAATTACGGTGGAGAAGAAGCGGTTATTAATGTTGTGCTCCATATTATGGGGGAAGGAATATGGAGAATCATCGAGGTAAGCATGCAAGTATTCTTTTGGGTAACGCTTGTTTTCGCCATTCTCGAACGAACGGATAAAGGAAAAGACCAGGATCCACTAACAACAAGTTTGAGCAAATGGACACCGGATGATTTAAAAAACATTTCGTATATTTCTAAGAAAAAAGCGATTACGAAGTTTGAAGTATTTGGAGGGTTAATGTGGACGGCGATTTGGGCAACCCTTTATTTTTATGCTGAGCATCTTGTAGGGGTATATAGAGGCAGCGAAACAGGTCTTGAATTCGTGGTTCCCGTTTTAAACCATGAAGTGTTACTTCGCTATTGGCCTATTGTGATTGTGATTATCGGGTGTGAAATCGCACTATCTCTCTATAAATTAATGAAAGGGCAATGGACGAAGAGTATAGCTATTTTTAATATGGTTGTTCAGGTTGTAGGCACAGTTGTATTTATTGTCATATTCAGCAATCCCGACTTGCTTCACGCAGAATTCCTTGCCTATATAGCAGATTTTAAACAATTAGAAACGTGGGTGGTTGGCGGAGTAATCAGTATATTTATTATATCTGCCGCAATTGCTGTATTTGACGGTTTTCGTAAGGCTAAAATTAGTTAAATAATGTTAAAAAACTCGCCAATTTTGGCGAGTTTTTTGTATTAGCGGTAATTTAAAAATTGTACATCGATTGATAAATCTGCATTACGAATAGCATTGATAATCGCTTGTAGATCATCACGACTTTTTCCTGTTACGCGGATTTGATCATCTTGGATTTGGCTTTTTACTTTTAAGCCGCTATTTTTAATAATCGTATTAATTTTCTTTGCTTGCTCTTTGTCAATCCCTTGAATAAGCTTTGCACGTTGGCGCACCGTTCCGCCTGAGGCACCTTCAATTTTTCCGTACTCCAAGTTTTTAATGGGCACGTTACGTTTTACAAGTTTACTAAGAAGTACATCCTTTAATTGGTCCAGCTTATATTCATCGTCGGAAACGAGTACAAGCTCTTCTTTTTCTAGCGTAATGTTACTTTTACTTCCTTTGAAATCATAGCGGGTTGCAATTTCTTTCATCGCCATTGTGACAGCATTTGTTACTTCTGGAAACTCTACTTTTGATACAATATCAAATGAACTTTCTTTTGCCATGTCTTACCTCCAGCAAGATTTATTTCCTTTATTATATGGAATGATAGGAGGGAAGACAACTAATCGGATTCTATTTATGGTCAGTTTGTTTAGAATAGGAGTGTTTACCCGCTCTAAGGTTTTCTGTATATTGCACATTTTTTTCGGCATTATGCGCTTGATTATCTTTTGCTTTTTTATTGTTATCTTTTGTTGTAGACATAATAAAACTCCCTTTCGTTTATGGTCAGTTCTTAGTGTTGACGCAAATGAAAGGGAGTATGTATTCGTTTTATTTCGTTTTATTTAAGAAGAAAATGGCGATTGTACCTGGACCAGCATGAGCGCCGATTGTTGCTCCAACCGTATTAATGAAAACATCTTTTGTACCGAACTCTGCTTGAATGGCCGCTTTATATTCTAAAGCCGCTTCTTCATCATCACCATGACTGATTGCAATCGATTGCTCATTCAAATTTTGTCCACGTTCATGCATTAATTCCAGAATTCGTTTCATTAATTTCTTTTTGCCGCGTACTTTTTCAAGTGGAACTAGTTTCCCATCTTCAACATGTAGTAAGGGCTTAATGTTTAATAAACCGCCGACAAAGGCTGAAGCTTTAGAAATTCGTCCGCCGCGGGCTAAATATTCAAGATTATCGACAGTGAAGAGGTGTTCCATGTGACGAATATGGAACTGAATGTCTTCAAGAATCTCTTCTTTAGAAGCACCTTTTGCTGCTAATTGGGCGGCGCTTTTTACGACGAGTCCCGCACCAAGGGAGGCACACTTCGTATCGATAATTTCAAGATCTAATTCTGGATATTGGTCTTTCACTTGATCGCGGCACATAACAGCTGTTTGATAAGTTCCAGACAACTGAGAAGAAAAAGCAATATAAATGCCTTGTCGTTTTTCTTTCGCAAATTGTGTGAATAATTCTATTACATATTCCGGAGAAGGTTGGGATGTTTTAGGAGCTTTTCCTTCACGCATCGCATCATAAACTTCTTTTGGAGTAATCGTTTGTAGGTCTGCGTAATTTTTCCCTTCGAGATTTACTAGAAGAGGGATAAATGAGACATTGTTTTCTGTGTAGAAAGACAATGGCAAATCACATGCACTGTCTGCCAAAATTGTGATAGCCACGCTTACACCTGCTTTCTTCATTATTTAATTATGTATGTTTAGTGTAGCACGATAAGCGAAAAAAACCATCTATTCTGCTCGTTCTAACCTATACAATATTGCAATTTTTTTTGAGTAAGCAGCAGGGAATAGAGGAGTTAATGAACTCTAGAATGAAAGGGTTGTTTTTATCTTTGTATACCTTGGTATACAAAGATAAAAAATATTAATCTATAAGAAAAACTTGGAAAACTATTGAATAAAATGGAAAAATTTGAAATAATACATTATATCTACCAAACAGTCTTGAATTCTGTCTGCATACTTAGGAAGACGCTTTGAACTTTCTTTCATTCGGAAGAAGAATGAAAGAATAGGTATAAGAGAGTGTATAAGAGAGTGTATAAGAGAGTGTATAAGAATGGTAGATATGTTTTTTGAAGTTGATGAAAGCGGTTACAGTAGTTAGGGGGGATAAGAGGAGAAAAAGTGCTGAAGTGAAGGGAATCATGGGTAAACCGAAGACTGAAGACTCTGTATTTTCAAAAGACGAATAAAGGAGTTGAAATGATGGGTAACAATGCACAGAATAGTCAAGAAGTTCAGGTTGTTGATTTTGAAAAAATTATTGAAACACCGGAATTTAAAGCTTTGACTCGTCGAAAAACTAAGTTTATGACGCCTTATATTATTGTGTTCTTAGTAGCCTTTTTCATGCTGCCTATTCTAACAGGATATACAAAGGTCCTTAATTCAAATGCGATTGGGTTGATTAATTGGACTTGGATATACGCTTTTAGCATGTTCGTATTGACATGGGTTTTTTCAACAATTTATACGAAGAAAGCTTCTAGCTTTGATAAGGAAGCAGAAGAGATTATTGAAAAACACATTTTGAAGTAGGGGGAGGTCTTTGGTTTGAATGCGATCACATTAATCATCTTTTTTGGTGTAATAGGGATCACGCTTTATGTTACATATTTGGCAGCAAAGCGTACGTCTACAGCAAGTGAATTTTATACAGCTGGCGGCTCGTTGACCGGCTGGCAAAATGGACTTGCGATTGCGGGGGATTACTTATCTGCTGCTTCTTTCCTAGGGATTGCCGGGGCCATTTCATTAAATGGTTTTGACGGTTTTTATTATAGTGTAGGGTGGCTTGTGGCATACCTGGTCGTTTTATTCTTAATCGCAGAACCACTTCGTAATCTTGGAAAATATACGATGGCTGATATGATTGGTGCCCGCTTTTCAGCGACAAAAGTTCGCGGTGCAGCAGCTTTAAATACAATTACAATCGTTATTTTCTATATGATTGCTCAGCTTGTTGGGGCAGGAGCACTTATTAAGTTACTTTTTGGACTTGAGTACTGGATGGCCGTAATTCTTGTTGGGATTATGATGTCGATTTATGTATTATTCGGAGGAATGGGAGCTACAAGTTGGGTACAAATCATCAAAGCCGGCCTTCTTATGGCAGGAACAGTCGTTATTTCTTTCCTTGTCCTTTTAAAATTTGATTTTAGCATGGTTGCCATGTTTGAGAAGGTATCGACAGCTACTGCTCATGGTGAAAATTTCTTACTTTCAGGTACCGTTTATAAAAACCCATTAGAATTAATTTCCGTTCTGATTGCGCTTTTATTAGGTACTGCTGGTCTTCCACATATCTTAATGCGCTTCTTTACAGTAAAAGATGCGAAAACAGCTCGCTCCTCTGTTATTTACGCAGTTTGGATTATTGGTATTTTTTATGTTTTAACAATCTTCCTAGGTTTCGGTGCAGCGGCCTTCGTTGGTACTGATGCGATTGTAGCTGAAAATGCGGCTGGTAATATGGCTGCTCCGATGCTTGCCGGTATACTAGGTGGAAATGCACTAGAATCATTCGTAGCAGCAGTTGCATTTGCCACGATTCTAGCGGTTGTTGCTGGTCTTGTACTATCTGGAGCTTCGGCTCTTGCACATGATCTGTATGGACAAATTATTAAAAAAGGTAAAGTAACAGAAAAGCAGCAAGTAGCTGCTGCACGTTGGGCTGCTCTTGGTGTTGCTGTATTCTCTATCCTTCTTGCACTTGGTTCAGAAAAGTTGAATGTTGCGTTCCTTGTTTCGATTGCCTTTTGCATTGCGGCATCTGCGAACGTACCGACGCTTCTTTTTACAATCTATTGGAAACGATTTAATACGACAGGTGCAGTTGCTTCGATGGTGACTGGATTAATTGTAGCGGTTGTCCTAGTAATTCTCGGTCCTAACGTTATTAATCCTGTTGAAGGAAAAGCATTTTTCGTTGGCGAGCCGCTATTCCCGTGGACAAATCCTGCAATTATCTCCGTTCCAGCTGGATTCCTTGCAGCTATTATAGGAAGCCTTCTATCATCTAAGAGCGAAGGTGAGAAGAGTTACGCTGAAGTTAAATTCCAAGCTGAAACAGGTTATAGAGGACTTGAAGACACTGGAACTGACGGTGGCTATAATCCACATGCGCATTAATCCTTAGTTTAGGGATACGTCAAGAAGCGGTAGAAAGCGCCGCTTGATTAAATAATCTTTTCAAACCGTCATCCCCCGTCCTTAAAAGACGGGGGATTTTTCTTATAAGCAAATAATAGGGATCGTGGGGTAGGAGAGATGAACGTTCATGAACAAAAAGAGCTGATGGAGAAAGTTCACAATCAGCCTTTATTTAAAGGTGTATCGAATGAAACGTTTTTACAGCTTATGGACGATTGTGAGCTGCAGTATTATCGGAAATCTGAAAAAATCCCTTACTCTAAACATCCACATGAAGGTTTACTTCTCATCTTGAAAGGGTCTGCTGAAGTATTGGTTGAAGCGGAAAATGGGAGATGGGAAGTTCTCGAAGTGCTTCAGGAAGGGGAACTCTTTGGCTTTTCCACCCTCGCTTATTTCTTAGGTGAGCCTGATGAGCCCGTTGGTCAACATGAAGTTGAAGTTGAAGCGGTAAACCATTCATACTGTCTGCAAATTCCTTATTCGGTCATTAGGCGAAGATGGGAAGATGAGTTTGTACGTGATTATATGCTAAGACAAGTAGCTCTCCGACTGCGAGAGATTTATTCATCACTTGCGGAACAGGTAAAGTTGGCAGGGGAATGGGGAGAAAGTGAGCCGTTTGTTCGCCGAGCACAAGACTTGATGCAAGCACCTGCTTTTACAGTAGATGAAGATGAAACAGTGCAAAATATCGCACGGAAAATGGTGAATCACTCCATTGGTACGATGCTTGTTGTGGATAAAAAGGAGCATTTACTCGGGATTATTACGGAAAAAGACATTGTTGAGCGCGTTGTAGCGGGAACCTTTACGATCCCTCCAAAAGCAAAAGATATTATGACAAACAAGGTACATACGGTTTCCCGTCATGATTACTATTACGAAGTACTATCAATGTTTTATACAACTGGAGTGAAGAATTTACCCGTTGTTGAAGGGGAGAAAGTAGTAGGGATTGTGACGCTTTCTAATTTGATTGCGAAAAGAAATAGAGGTGCAATGGGAGTCATCAAGAAGATTGAAGACTCTTCATTTGAAAATTTACCACAGGTGAAACATGCAATCTATGACGTGTTATCCAGTTTAATTCATGATGAAATCTCAACGATTCAAACTTTGAAAATTATTACTAAATTATATGACCGACTTGCTTATCATTGTGTTAATCTAGCCGTTAAATCGTTGGAACAGAAAGGAAAAGGCACACCGCCTGTTCCGTTTTGTTTATATCAAATGGGCAGTGGTGCACGTGGAGAACAGTTTATGTTAACGGATCAAGATCATTTCCTCGTTTATGCTGATAGTGAGAAAGATAACAAAGGGAAGGTAAAACAATATTTCTCATTGCTCGGTCAAGAGATTGTTCATCATCTTGAACAGGCAGGGTATGCATTATGTAAAGGAAAGATGATGTCAAGCGAGCAAGTTTGGCGCGGTTCGCTTTTGGAATGGAAGCGGCGTCTTCATCTTTGGGCACTAAAGTTAAAGGATGAGCATATTTTATTGGGCCATAATTTTTTGTCGTTTCGGTTTTTATACGGAAATCATTCATTGAATGGACAATTTGTGGATCTCGTTCAAGGTCAATTGGAAAAGTCGCGCACGTTCATCTATTACATGGCACAGCAGGAGCGGGAAAAGCTAGTACCACAGTTTGACCAGCCTTTTGGCATTCTCTTCAAAGGGAAAAGGCAAGTTATTGACATAAAAAAGCATGCATTATTTCCCCTTCATCACTGTCTGCAAATTTTAGGGGTACATAATGGCTTGATTGAAGGGACTACAATCGAACTGTTGAATGAATTGGTGAAAAAAGGAGAACTATCGGAAGGGTTTGCAGATGATTTACACCATGCATACGAAGTAGCGCTCCGAACACGCATTCAAATGTCGTGGAGAAAACATCTTCGTAACGAAGAAATTACAACGGAAATTAAACTGTCTTCCATTCGCACTTGGGAAAAAGATGAATTAATTACGATGTTAAAAACAGTCAGGTCACTGCAGTTTTATCTCCTCTCGAAATTGTGAATTTAAAATAAGGGGTGAAGGAGAATGTTCTGGGGGAAAAAGCAATTCAACCACTGTTTGGATCAATCACTATATTTGGACACACCATTTCGCGATCTATCATTTACTGTTTTTGATACAGAAACGACGGGTTTTTCAATTGGTGCCAAAGATCGAGTCATTGAAATAGGAGCTGTCCAAGTAGCTAATATGGAAGTAACAGATAAGACGTTTCAATCTTTTGTTAATCCGATGCGGAAAATTCCAGTTCATATTATAGAATTAACATCCATTGAACAACAACAAGTGAATGAAGCACCTTTAGCTCTTGAAGTGATTGAACAATACTTCCGTTTTATGGAGAATCATGATAGTAAGGGATGGGTGGGGCACTGTATTAGCTTCGATGTAATGGTTATAAAAAAAGAATTGAATCGTATGAAATATACGTTTCAACAACCACTAGCGCTTGATACGATTGACTTAATTCATTGTTTATTTCCTTCCTGGGATATGCGCGATCTTGAAGAGTATGCTGCTTTGTTTGGTACGAAGGTATTTACACGTCACAGAGCTCTCGGGGATGCATTAACAACCGCATATTTATTTGTGGAACTATTAAAGCGTTTCGAGGAAAAAGGAATGACGGCATTAGGCGATTTAGTGAAGCTATCCAGTAGAAAAAAACGTCAAAACGCATTGCTATTTTGAGTAGAAAGAAGGCTTGCTTTGTCGAAGGACAAGCATAATGTATACTTATTTTTTCTTTAGAGAGGACTTACTTATCCATTACATAATAACAGAAAATCCAAAGGCCAGACTTATAAAAGTCCGGCCTTTGCTTAGGGTGAAGGCTTATTTTAGGTGATCTTCTAATCTCTGTTGCAGCTCCCGAAGCTGTTCTTTTTCAGCCTCTGTTGAATTAGCAAAGGCTGAAGAAAGTGCATTCTTGGCTACGTCCACCGCATTTTCATTACTTTCATGACTTTCATGACGCTCAGACTGCAGAACATTCTCAACAAACTCACGCGCTTCTTGAAATAGTCTATTTGCCATTACAAGCCTCCATAAAATTGGTTTGACTTTTGACGTTGTTCGGCTTCTTCAAACGTAGAATGATAAGGAATCTTTTGAGCATGCAAGGCAACCGAGTCTTTACCCTGCTGAACAAATCGTTTCGATTTACTGCGTTTACCCATGCTTATCTCCTCCGATTGTGAGCGTTTGACACAAAAGTTACGGTGTCAAATATAGTTTGACCGTTTCGGTGGATTTTATAGAGGAAATAAAGGGTATTTAGGCAAGTTTAATATTGAATTTATCTTCCAGGAATACGGCAATACCGTCTTCTTCATTTGTTAAGGTAGTTATGTTTGCTAATGACTTAAGCTGAGATATGGCATTGCCCATTGCAACACCAGTGCCTGCATAATCAATCATTTCTAAGTCATTATCTTCATCGCCAAAAGCGATAATTCGTTCTTTCGGTATATCTAAATAATTTGAAACTTTTTGAATACCGACTGCTTTATTTAGCCCGCTTTTCACAATTTCAATAACATGAAAAGGAGCAGCCCAACTGCGATGATCAATCACTTCGGCATGAACAGATGTTAAATGCTCACGAATTTCCGTAACTTGGTGTTCTTCAGCATGAATGAGCATACTTGTGGGAGACTGTTCTAAGAAGTTACGTAAATCGCCTGTTGTTACTTTTGGATTACCCATTTTTAAAAGGTCAATGAGCTTTTCATCATGATAATGAAAATATACGTCATCGCGAACTTCAGCGATAATATTATGATAGTCGAATTCGTCACATGCTTCGACGATATCCTTTGCCACGTTGATATCTAATGGTGAATGGTACATTCCCCAGCTTGTTTGTAATGGATGATGCACGAAAGCGCCATTAAAATTGACGATTGGTGTTGTTAATCCGAGTTGACGATAATACAATTCGCTGGCACGATATGGTCTTCCAGTGGCAATCATGATTTGATGACCATCTTCTTTGAGCTTTGTTAAAACTTGCTTTGTACGAGACGAAATTTGTTTTTCATTATTCAGTAATGTTCCGTCAAGATCTAACACGATTAAATGTTTATCAGCCATCAATGAGCACCTTCGTTTCTGTTTTGTATTTTTGTACTTTCAGTATACTGTACGATAACCGAATTACTATGAAGTTTATGCAAATATTTGTAAAGTTTATTGTAATGCAAATTCAAATCTTTTTCATTGAATTTGCATTGATGTATGATGAAACTCAGTGGAGTTTATTAATTTCCATACATGGAGGCGTTTCAAATTGATTACCATCAAGAGCGAAAAAATTGGCAATATCCCAGTATTACATATGAGCAAGGAAGAGTTGTTTGAAAAAAAGCAGCCGCTTATTTTCTTTATTCATGGTTTTATGAGTGCAAAGGAACATAATCTACATTATGCATACTTGCTAGCGGAAAAGGGGTTTCGCGTTATTTTACCGGATGTAATTCACCATGGTGAAAGAGCATCGGGATACAATGAAAAAGAATTATCGTCCCGCTTTTGGAAAATGATTGTTCAGACGATTCATGAATTGAACATACTAAAGGAAGAACTTGTGTCTAGACATTCAGTTCAAGCGGACAAAATCGGAGTTGTCGGAACCTCAATGGGCGGCATTGTCACGAATGGGGCACTTGCTGCATATGACTGGATTTCCGCAGCTGTGAGTTTGATGGGCAACCCCGCCTATGTTAGGTTTGCTGAATATCAAGTAGAGCAAATGAAAAAGATACTACCAGAATTGGATTTAAAGGAAAAGGATGTTCAAGAACAATTGGAATTGTTAAAGCCTTATGATTTAAGCTTAAATCCAGATAAGCTGCAAAACAGACCGCTTATGTTTTGGCATGGAGCAAAAGATCAAGTCGTGCCTTATAAGTTTGCTTATGATTTTTATCAGCATATTAAATCGAATTATGACAGCAAGCCGGATCATTTTATGTTTATTTTAGATGAAAAGGCTGGACATAAAGTGTCACGATCAGGAGTATTACAAACGGTGGCATGGTTCGATAAGCACTTGCAGCCAACGATACAAAAAGTTTAAGAATTTAGTGTAAATCTGTTATGATGCTCATGTGGAGATAATTTTTCCATATGAAAAAGGAGTGAACAACGTGGATCAAGATGTAAAAGATAGTATTATGGGAGCGTTAGAGCGCGTAATCGACCCAGAGTTAGGGGTAGATATTGTGAATCTAGGGCTTGTATATGATGTTGATATGGATGAAGAAGGCTATACAACAATTACAATGACGTTAACGGCTATGGGCTGTCCGCTTGCTGGAGTTATTGTGGATCAAGTGAAATATGCACTTGAAGATCTGCCAGAAGTAAAAGAAACAGAAGTGAACATTGTCTGGACGCCAGCATGGACGAAAGATAAAATGTCTCGATATGCAAAAATCGCGCTTGGCATTAAATAATGGAGAAAAGGTCAGATCATGATGATTTGGCCTTTTTTAATTGGATATGCTAAAAAAGTGTATGAAACATACCCTTTCTATTAATAATTATGTTGGTAAAGAAAGAATGTTGAGGGAAATGTGAAAAAAATTTGAACAACTTATCAAATTATAGATTTATTAATTAAGAAAAAGTTCAAAAAAGATGTGAGAAAAGTCACCGCTGAATATCTCTGGATTTGATAATGTGGCAACAGGGGTTAAGTTTTTATATGTATGAATGCAGTCGAGATGAATGAACCTGTCTCCATCTATTCATCTGTTTGTTTTTGCTGCTATAAGGGATTCCAAGGGGATGGGATTGTTACAAAAGAAGCTTGGGTTGAATAGTTTATACATCGATTCACTTACTGGGGGGTAGGTTGAATGGATGGTAACCATGAGATTATGGATGTAGTTCTTCTCGAAACTTCGTATATACT
>NZ_JBALMU010000055.1:19613-26657 GCF_036962285.1 Bacillus sp. JJ634 | reverse complement strand
ACATATAATAATGTCGAACACACGAAAGAAGGAAGCGGGTATAATACCCGCTTCCTGCAGCCATATTATTCAATTATCTTGAAAATCCGCCACCTAATTGTTGCTCAGCCATTTGGACAAGACGTTTTGTAATTTCTCCTCCAACTGAACCGTTCGCACGTGATGTTGTATCAGCACCAAGCTGTACACCAAATTCAGAAGCAATTTCATACTTCATTTGCTCAAGAGCTTGTTCTACTCCTGGAACTAATAATTGATTTGAGTTGTTGTTGTTTGCCATGTGTTGTTCACCTCCTTGTGATTATAGAGTGTGTAAAAACACATGGCTTCATTCTTGGTAATTGCTAGATAGTCAGAATAATTCTTCCATTTCTTTTTCGATAGTTTGTTGATTTGGAACAACAGTAATTGTTTCTATATTTTGAATCGCCTTTTCAATTAATGGCTCAAACTCAACAAAACTTTCATAGTAATTCACTTTTTCCCTCTTTGGTTGCGTTTTTGGACTTGCTGGTGTGAATACTGTACAGCAATCCTCATACGGTAAATTAGAAATTTCAAACGTATCTAGTTGCTGAGCTAAATTAATAATTTCTAGTTTATCCATTGCAATAAGCGGGCGTAAAATCGGCGTATTCGTTACTTCATTAATCGCAAACATACTGCTCATTGTTTGTGAAGCTACTTGTCCTAGGCTTTCCCCTGTAATAATCGCCAGTGCGTGATTCTTTTCACGAATTTGGTCAGCTAATCGCAGCATTAAACGTCTCGTCGTGGTCATCGAATAATTATCTGGTACTTGCTTTTGAATTAATACTTGAATATCCGTAAATGGAACAATGTGTACCTTAAAACTGCCTGTCACTTCTGCCAGTTTTGCTGCCAAATCCAGCACTTTTTGACGCGAGCGCTCACTTGTAAATGGAGGACTATAAAAATGAATAGCCTCTACCTCTAAACCGCGTTTCATCGATAAATACCCTGCTACAGGACTATCAATTCCACCTGAAAGCATTAACATTGCCTTGCCGCTCGAACCATATGGCAATCCCCCAGCTCCCGGAACAATTTCACCTGTTAAATAAACTGCTTCACGACGAATTTCAACAAGCAAATTGAAATCAGGATTTTTTACATCAACTTTTAATCCCTCGATATTACGTAAGAGATGCCCGCCTAACAAATGATTGACTTCATTTGTTACATATGGAAACTCTTTGTCTGCTCGTTTTGTCGTAATTTTAAAAGTATGGACTGGGTCTGATAACTGATTCATATAGTAGAGCGCCGCTTCTTTTATCTTCTCAATGTCGCGCTCAACCTTAAGCGCAGGGCTCAGCGACTGAATGCCAAACACTCCTTGCAAACGTGCAATGACTTCTTTATGGTCGGCATCATGTAAAATAATATACATTCTTTCTCGATTGGCTGTCAGTTCAACATTGGGAATATCCTTTAAGCTCCATAAAATATGCCTTCTCATTTTAGCCACAAATGCTTTTCGATTCCGTTTTTTTGTTGAAATTTCTCCGTAACGAATAATGATATGATCAAATTTCATGTTACTACCTCATCACCTTTTCTAGTTTAGCTACAGCGCGTCCTATAGCATCAATAGCTTGCTTAGCCTCTTCTATTTCATTATGAAACGACGTACTAATTCGAATGACACTTTCTGCTCGCTCTTGATTTCGATACATTTCAAGGACTGTTTTACTTGCCGTGCGCTTTTTAGATGAACACGCACTTGTCGTTGAGACATAGACACCTTCTGTTTCTAACTCATGAAGTAACACTTCAGATTTAAGACCTGGTACCGAAAAATTAATAATATGAGGAGCTCCGTCTACCGGACTATTTACTTGTACTCCATCAATTTCCTGTAATCCATGATAAAAAACTGTTCGAATTTCTTTCAATTTATGCGCATATAACATGCAATTAGTTAAACTAATTCTCATTGCCTTTGCAAGCGCAACAATACCTGCTACATTTTCTGTACCGCTTCGGAATTGGCTTTCTTGATTCCCACCTGAAAACAGTGGAGCTATCCGCACACCTTGACGAATATACAAAACACCTGTCCCTTTTAACCCGTGTAATTTATGGCCAGATATCGTACAAAGGTCAATTCCTGCATCTGCTAATGAAAGATCTACCTTCCCAATCCCTTGTACATGATCCACGTGAAACAATATTTGAGGGTATTGCTTTAACAGCTCTCCAATTTCAGCAATCGGTTGAATCGATCCAACTTCATTATTCACATGCATAATAGAAACTAAAATCGTATCTTCACGTAACGCTTTCTCTAAATCAACAACTGAGACGCGCCCTGTTGCATCAACTGGAAGATATGTTACTGCAAATCCTTGTTCACTTAACACTTGAAAAGCCTCCATAACCGATGGATGCTCTATACTCGTTGTAATAATATGCTTTCCGCGATTTTGGTTCGCAAGTGCTGCCCCTTTAATCGCTAAATTATTGCCTTCTGTACCGCCTGAAGTAAAAAAGACTTCTGCACTCTTCACTTTCAATAAATCAGCAATTTGCTTTCTTGCTATTGAAAGGAGCTTTTCCGCCTGCGTCCCGATACCATGGAGAGAAGAAGGATTACCGAAATAGTCCGTTGATACTTTCACAAACGACTCAATTACTTCAGGATACGGCTTCGTCGTCGCACTATTATCTAAATAAATCATCATGTCACCTTCTATAATCTATTAACGCCACCCATTCAGATAACGATGAAAGGATATACTTATACAAATTTTACTCTTGCAACGTCTAATATTAACATAATTAAAACAGAATGAGAATCTGGCTCCTTAAAGTTGTTTAAATGGATAACCTTATTTTTTAGCACTACTATTTCATACAGCGCATATCAAAAAAAACTCGCACAAGGCGAGTTTTTAGGATATTACTTCTTCTATATTCGCTTCAAGCCTCTTCATGCTGCCCGGTTCAACCTTCTCAATCGCTGCAGCAGCCGTCTCTAATGCAGCTTGATAGTCAAAACTATGAAATCTTTTTTCAGCTTCCTTTAAACTGTCTGCCATAAAAGCATTGCTGCTGCGATAACGATTTCCATATTGAATGACTTTCTCCGCTAAGTACATATGTTCAATTAAACTTTGAGCACTTTCATGTACTTTGTTTGTATTCGCTACCGCTTGTTCTAAAAATAAATAAACAGCTGCAACATCAAGTGGTTTTTCTTCCAATTTTCTTTGGACATGGTCAATGCTTTCTTTCGCATTCTCAATAATTGTCTTAAACTCCTCCGGCAATCCCGGAATATTACTTTTAGAAATCATTCGACTTGTCTCAAGCATCTTATATTTTAAATCCGCTAATGATTCTTTTGCATCTAATTCATCTTTTCTTAACGCCTGCAACTTCCCTGCAAAGACTTGCTGCTCTTCCATTAAAGCTTTTAACTGCTCATCAACTGCTTGCATTTCTTCGCTAATAAGCGAGCTAGCTGTATCATTATCTTGAATCTTTAGTCCAAGTAATTCATAACGCTTTGCAATTTGTTGAATCTGCTTGATCATTTTTGTTTGCGCTTCTAGCTCACTATTCGTTAATTGATAAGATTGTTGCACAATAAACATTTCTTCCTCAAGCTTTTCATGTTCATATTCTGCGTTTGCAATTGTTTCTGCTAGCTTTTCATGATTTTTTTGAACATATTGCTTCGACAATACTTCTTTTTCTAGTAAATCGTATAAAATATTTAGGCGGTCACGCAAGTCATTCATCCCTTGCTCGACTACTTCCACTTCGGCATTCTCCAACTGTTTCTTATACGAATCTAACTCTGTTTCTAAGCGCGTTACTTCTTCTGTAAATTCAATATGATTCAGCAAGTAACCTTGGTCAACCATATCTTGATAGCCTTCTTTTAGCTCCGCAATTTGGGCAGGGAGCGAAGAACCACTTTCTAATAAGAGTGCTGGCAGTTTCTCTATTCTCGAAGCTAGTCGATCTAACTTTGCTTTAACCGATAAAACAAGCTCACGTGCATTTAAATAATTCCCATTTTCCGTTTCTTCTTCATAACTTTTCAAAACCGTTGTAACTTCTTCCAACGTCTCTTCTAGCTTACTAACCGCTTTTCCATAATTATGGCGATGCGCGAGTAAAGATTTTTTTAACTGACGATAGGTTTCCTGAATTTCGGCTACTTCAAAACGATTCTTCTCCTCACTTCCAACTAACTCATGTAATTCAGACAGAATCGATTTAATACTCTCCTCAATCTCATTCAACTTTGCTGAAATTTGCCTTTGTACGTCCTTTGAGCGTTTGAAACGATATTTATCAACATATTCCTCCGCATCAAATAACAGCTCTTCTACTTCAGGTATACGGACTGTAATAATGACATCCCATTCACTGCGCCAATTTTCAAACAGTTCCTCCGTTTCACCATTCATATTCAATCTCTTGACCTTAGAAAGTTCTTCCAACACGGGGCGATTCATAATATTAAGCTTCCATGTTTCCAAACGATCAATTTCTTGAAAGTACCTTCTCTTAAAAAAATAGCCCCCAATAATAAACACTAATAGTAAAATTACTATTCCCAATATGTATTCCATCATAAGCCCCCTGTTCTAGCCTTACCGTCCATCTTGTAAATCTCTATATCAAATAAAATAAGAAAATGTTCAATTTAATGCTTTTATGATACCATGTTAACAATTATTTTTGATGACAAAAATTTATTTTTTGTAGAAAATTACTAAAAAACAGCTATTTATCGGGAGGGAAATGTGATGAAAACGGATAGTCATGTGCATTCACCGTTTTGCCCACACGGCTCTAAGGATTCATTCGTTGAGTATATAGAAAGAGGAATTAAATTAGGTCTACAAGAAATTACCTTTACTGAGCATGCTCCTCTGCCAAAGGGATTTATTGACCCCACGCCTGAAAAAGACAGCGGTATGGATGCTGCCCTTTTGTACACCTATTTAGAGGAACTTCAACAGCTAAAAAAGCAATATAAAAATAGTATTACAATTAAATCTGGCCTTGAAATCGATTATATCGAAGGATTTGAACAAGAAACAAAAGCTTTCCTTAATGAAATTGGAACTTTTCTTGATGACAGCATTTTGTCTGTCCATTTTATCGAGCATAATCACAAATGGTATTGTATCGATTATAGCGACGATGAATTTGGAAATATTAGCACTGAACTCGGTTCTATCGATGCCGTTTACACAAAATACTATGATACACTTCAAAAATCAATCAACGCGGACTTAGGTATTTATAAGCCAAAACGAATCGGTCATATTACATTGGTCCATAAATTCCAGCATCGGTTTCCAGCAGCTAAAAGCTTCGACGATCGTGTGTATCATATTCTAGAACAAATTCAACGACAAAATTATGAATTAGATTACAATGGGGCTGGTGCTGTAAAACCACTTTGTCGCGAGCCGTACCCTCCGGAACGATTTGCTAAGCGGGCTGTTGAATTAGGTATTCCTCTTCGCTATGGTTCTGATGCTCATCAAGCGAAAGACTTAGGACAAGGATATAGTGCCTTGATTACACTCCCGTAAATAATTCGGGACGACTAAATAGTTTTGCCTGATCGTGATCAGGATGAAATAATGTTTGTTCAATAAAACGCTTCACTTCATCGGCAAAACGGTTCATATAGTAGGCTTCCTGCGGGAATACATAAAGTACTTCTGTTGCATAATTTGGATGCAGTACAGGTGCCGTTAACAAGCTTTTCAGCTGCAATAAATAAAGCGGCACAGAAACAGATTGAAACACGCGTGTTTTAATGCCTTCATCTAAAAGATGTTGAAAATAGTATTTTTCTTTCATAAAATAAGTCGAATGAATTTCGCGGTTTAAATTGGTGTCTAATGCGGATTCACCGTAAATAAAACGCGCAGCTAGGAAATATTCTCTCTGGAATTCAAGTATATCCGTCACTAAATCTACCAAACATTGTTGTGGTCCTTTCTGTTCTAACATGACAACATTTCTCTCTAAGACCGCAATATATTTTTCTAAATAAAACATAAAGCAATATTCTAGTAAGCCTTGTTTATTCTTAAAATAATAAGCGATATTAGCTGGATTCACTTTTGCTTTGTTGGCAATGTCACGAATCGATGTAGCATGATAGCCTTTCAAATGAAAAAGGTAAAGAGCGGCATCCAAAATTTCTTGCTTCGTTGACGTTTGGCGATTCATCGGATTTCCCTCGCTTTCTACATAAAGACAATTGTCTAGAAAGTATTCTAGAGTAACTGACGGGAATCCTTTTAAAAGTTCTCGACAAATTCTTAGCATCCATGCTCATTCAAAATACAGCACGATAAAATTATGGTGAAGTTAGGTGAAATAGTATGTTTAATGTCGAAAAACACCCAGAAAATAAACAAGAACAATATACACTTTTGCATAAACAACTCGTAGCACTTATTGAAGATGAAAAAAATCAAATTGCCAATTTAAGCAATGCTTCCGCTTTACTCAACCAATTTCTTCCTGATATTAATTGGGTTGGTTTTTATTTAGTGGAAGACAATCAATTAATTCTTGGACCATTTCAAGGACTTCCTGCCTGTGTACGCATCCCTTTTGGAAAAGGCGTTTGCGGTACTTCAGCAGCAAACAAAACAACGCTGTGCATCGCCGATGTACACCAATTCCCAGGGCATATCGCATGTGACGCTGCTTCTCAATCAGAAATTGTTATTCCTCTTATAAAAAACGAGGAAATTATCGGGGTTTTAGATATTGATAGCCCAATAACGAATCGTTTTGACGCAGAAGATCAACAAGGTCTTGAAGAATTTTCTGCTATTTTGAGTAGGTATTTATAAAGTGAAACTTCCATCAGCGGGGTTTTTCTTTCATCTCCCACTGATGGTTAGTTACGTTCTACGGTCACTAAGATTTCCACTTCGCTTCAATCAAGTGACCGTACGAACCTGATTAGTTCAACTATACCTTTGAAAATCGCAAAGGTATAGTTGAACTGTATCTCACCAATCG
>NZ_JBALMU010000055.1:0-19498 GCF_036962285.1 Bacillus sp. JJ634 | reverse complement strand
GCAGTTGTCCCCCACCTAACTTCTTCGTTTCCTCATAAGCTTGAGGTGAAGGATCTTACTGCCCGTTAAGTGTGGGATAAACAGATATTTGTATAAAACAGACCTATTCGCTAAGCGAATAGGTCTGTTTTATTGTTGTATGTAGTAATTAACAATCGCACTGCTGAAGGAGCACTTTATTTTTCCCAGTATTTTTAGCAATATATAGTGCCTTATCTGCTCGCTTAAATAATTCCTCCACATTATTGCATCGTTCTTTCGACCAGTATGACACACCGCATGAAATCGTTATGTTTGGATTAGTTTGCTCAGCTACTTTATCCTTAATTCGTTCTGCAATCCGCAAACCAATAAGCAAATCCACTTTTGGCAAATACACCGCGAGCTCTTCACCGCCCCACCGTGCTCCTATATCCGTATCTCGAATATTACGCTGAATCACTTTAGCTACTTGAATAAGAATCTCATCCCCCACTTGATGGCCATATGTGTCATTAACCTTTTTAAAATTATCAATATCAATTAAAATAAACGTGCCTTGATCATCTGTAATCATCGATTCGCACATTTGCTGGTCAAGATAGCTTCGAGAATGCAGCTGGGTTAAATAATCTGTAATAACCATTTTCTCTAATTCTTCTCGAAGAATGGAATTCATCATTGCTATGCTGGAATGATGAATCAGCGACTGGAACAGTTTAAACATATCAAATGAGAAGAAGTACGGCTCTTTATGCAAAACGACCACAAACCCTCTAAGAATGCTATTTTCCATCATAGGAACGGCCATTAACGAACGATACTCTAAATCCTCTTCCTTAATATAAACCGTTACATCACTAATAAATTGTGATTCTTTTTCCTCTTCCATCTTCCTTTTTAAAAAGGCGAGGTAGGCCTGTGCATCCTTTGTTTCAAAAAAGCTTGAACTTTCGGGAAGTAATTGCAATGCTCCATCATTGGATAATAAAACAAAACCTGATTGATTCGCTTGAAAAGATTGTATAATTTGTCGCTTCATAAATTGAATTGTGTCATTTAAACACGTGTTAGAGTTCAAATAATGTGACGTTTCGTTAATCAACTGTAAATCCGCGACAAGCCGTTTAGATTGTTGATACAGTTGGGCATTCTCGATTGCACTCCCAGCTGTATTCGCCAACAAGGTAATAAAGTCGAGTTCACTTGGTGGAAATAACAAGCTATCAGGGGCGATAATCTGCAAGACTCCATATACCCCCTGCTTTCCTAATAGCGGGGCATATAAAATAGAATGCCGCTCTGTATACTCGTCCTCAAATTGTAACTTTCCAGTCAAGTAAGCCTGCATCGCTACAACATTTTCACTATTATAATCTAATTCTTTAACAGGCAAATTCCCATGTCCATAGCTATCTTGGGACAGAAATAAATAATAATCAAAAGTTGGATATACATTCTGTAAAGTAGAAATGACCTCTCCTAATACAGCTGTCATATTCATAGAAGAGTGAAACTGCTCCGTTACCCGATACAATTGTTTATATCGCTGTTCCTTATGCTTCGTTTTAGCAATACATAGAGCCGTTTCCATAATCGTAGCAAACTCTTTTGAGAATGTAAGCCAATCTTCCTGCAGATACGAAAATGTGCTGGAGGTTTTTTCCTTAAATCCAACTAACCCTACCATCTGATGATCAACATGAAAAGAAATAAAAGCTTGAAAACCTTCAATTTCCATCACCAACTGGTCTGGCACAATATATCCTTCATTTTGATTCCATTGTGTGATTAACGTATCAGAAGCAGCTAGCACTGATTTTTGAAAAGCTCCAGTCGTAGCTTCCATATAGAATTGTTGCGTCCAATCGTCATACTTAAAGTAAGCTACTTCCCCCATACGTAATAACTCTTTCGTTATCGATAATACATCCTGTATAAATGCAGTGGAATACATGTCATCATCCACATCACTTATCCGATGAAAGAAAAGAACACGTAATTCATTTAATAATTGAGTTATTTTACTACTCATAGTCCATCATCCCTAAGTAACACTTTATTTTTACAGAACCCCATACTCAAGAGCCTGCCTTCTTGCTAAACCACCTGTACATATCCAACCAGTAACTAAAATAGTATTTATAGACTACAATAAATCCACAAAATACCTACTAATCTCCCTTAAACAGAGACTTTAGACACAATTGGTATACGTTTAATTATAACTAGTTTAAAATAAAATTTCCGCATAAAATGAATAAACCCTAAATATTTCGTGCATTTTCAGTTTGAATCGCCTTATTTTTTTCACAATCTCTTTTACTAGGAACAAACTAACCTTGACTTAAAATATTTAATATTATACAATACTCTTTGTGTAAAATATTGCAGCCTATGTGATAGCCTTTGTGCTTTCATTTTGTTCCTCTCTATATAGAGGTGTATCGCGTAACCCTTAGCTGCTAGGGCGATGGTACATGAAAACAAAATGTCCATGATCGTTTATTCACACGGTTTTTATTTTACCCAAATAAAAACATTTAAAGGAGGAGTCATCTTATGGCTCGTTATACAGGTCCAAGCTGGAAATTATCTCGTCGTTTAGGAATTTCCTTAACAGGTACTGGTAAAGAATTAGAAAAACGCCCTTACGCTCCAGGACAACACGGTCCTAACCAACGTAAAAAAATCTCTGAATATGGTTTACAATTACAAGAAAAACAAAAACTTCGTCATATGTACGGAGTAACTGAGCGTCAATTCCGTAACCTATTCGATAGAGCTGGTAAGCTTCAAGGTAAACACGGTGAAAACTTCATGATTCTTCTTGAATCACGTCTTGACAACGTAGTATACCGTCTTGGTTTAGCTCGTACTCGTCGTGCGGCTCGCCAACTTGTAAACCACGGACACATTCTTGTAGATGGTAAACGCGTTGATATCCCATCTTACAAAGTTGTTCCTGGTCAAACAATTGCTGTTCGTGAAAAATCACGTAATGCAGTTGTTATCAAAGAAGCAGTTGAAGTGAATAACTTCGTACCTGATTTCTTAACGTTTGATGCAGACAAATTAGAAGGTACTTTCACTCGTTTACCAGAGCGTTCTGAATTACCTGCTGAAATTAACGAATCTCTTATCGTTGAGTTCTACTCTCGTTAATAGCAAAAAAGTGGTTCCATTCTCAGATGGAGCCGCTTTTTTTATTATCAGGCTTTATCCCACACTTAATGGGCAACAACCCCTACTAATGGAAGTTTCACTTTATTATATTTAACATAGCCTATGTTTAGGAAATACTATTTCTGCTATTCAAAAAGCCAGCCCTATTTGGCCGGCTTTCTTCTATTATTATTCACTTATCTTACTAACGTATATTTCTTCTTCCCTCGACGAATGAGCATAAACTCTCCTTCGATTTTATCCACTTCTGTCACTACATACGCTAAGTCCGTTATCTTCTCTCCATTAATAGAGATTGCCCCATTTTGAATATCTTCACGCGCCTGACGTTTCGAAGGCGAAATTTTCGCTTCCACGATTAAATCAACAAGGCTCATTTCTTCCTGACTTTCACGCACATAGCTTGGGACATCTTTAAAACCGACTTTAATTTCAGCTGCACTTAAGTTCTTCACCTCGCCACTAAATAATGCAGCAGAAATTTTAATCGCTTGATCTAACGCTTCTTGACCATGAATTAAACGTGTCATTTCTTCCGCTAACGCTTTTTGTGCTTTACGTAAATGCGGCTCTGTTTCAACTGCTTGTGCTAATTCTTCAATCGCTTCATGAGATAAAAATGTGAAGTATTTTAAATATTTCACGACATCTGCATCGGCTGTGTTAATCCAAAATTGATAGAACTCATAAGGAGTTGTTTTTTCCGGGTCTAACCAGATTGCCCCACCTTCTGTTTTACCAAACTTTGTTCCATCCGCTTTTGTTACAAGCGGAATGGTCATTCCAAAAGCTTTAGTCTCTTCATCATGTGCTTTACGAATCATTTCTAAACCTGTTGTAATATTCCCCCATTGGTCACTGCCGCCAATTTGTAGTTTACAATTATAGTTATCGTACAAATGATTAAAATCTAGTCCTTGTAAAATCGTGTATGCAAATTCTGTGAATGAAATCCCTGTTTCAAGACGAGACGCAACTGTATCTTTTGCAAGCATATAATTCACCCCGATGTACTTCCCATAATCTCGAAGGAATGTCACCACATCAATTTTGCCAATCCAGTCATAGTTATTGACCATCACCGCTCCATTTTCCCCTTCAAAACTGAAGATACTTTGGAGTTGGCCTTGTAAACAACGAGCATTATGTAACACTTTTTCTAGTGTTTGCAGCGAACGCTCTTCCTTCTTCCCGCTCGGGTCACCAATTAGACCAGTTGCTCCGCCGACTAATACAAGCGGACGATGACCATGTTGTTGAAAGCGACGCAATGTCAAAAACGGTAATAAATGCCCAATATGCATACTATCAGCCGTCGGATCAACTCCACAGTATAGAGAGATTTTCTCGTTCTCTAACAGCTCTTTCATCCCTTCTTCATCTGTTTGTTGGTACATAATTCCTCTCCACTTGAGATCTTGTAATAAATCCATTATTTTTTCCTCCTTTTTATGAAGCCCCTGTTATAAAGATTTGTTAGCGATTGCTTCTGTTTATACAAAACCATAGTTTCGCACATCTTTTAACATACGCCTTTTTGAAACAAACAAAAAACGCCCCTTCATATACATGAAGGGACGAATTATATTCGCGGTACCACCCAACTTGAGGACTGCAAAAAAATCCTCCGCTTAATGCGAATAACGGTCGCAACCCGATTCCTGCTACTTCAATGTTCACAGCAACTGCTCCAGGGAGTAATTCATCTCACTATATGTACCGATTTGCACCAACCATCGGCTCTCTAACACAGGGATAGCTTGACTACTGAATCCTATCATCACTTTAAGCATTTATATAAATGAATTTTTATCATATATTTCATTCGATGTCAACCCGCCAATCATCCACATATTACCAACATATTGAATATTGTCCGTTTAACAGTTGATTGTGTGCTATAATATTAGGTGATTTTAGGGGGTAGATACGATGAGTAATAATCAAGATGGATGGAAGAGGTTTATATACTTCTTAAAAAATAAAAGAACACAAAAAGCAGCGAGAGTCAGTTATTTAGTAACTTGGAACTTAACACTCCTTCTTATCATCGTTGGTATTCTTGGATTTTCTTTTGCTGGAGGAGTCGGTGCTGGTTATTTTGCAGCCCTCGTAAAAGACGAACCAGTACGTTCAAAAGAAAATCTACAAAAAGAAATTTACAACTATGAAGAAACATCGGAAGTGTATTTTGCAGACGACGTCTATCTTGGAAAACTTAAATCTGATTTAGAGCGGATTGAAGTGCCCATTGAAAACGTGTCTGACGATTTAAAAAAAGCAGTGATTGCGACTGAGGATGAATATTTTTATGAGCATAAAGGGGTTGTACCAAAAGCAATTTTACGAGCAATTTATCAAGAATTTACAAATGCCCCTATTCAATCCGGCGGAAGTACATTAACACAGCAGCTGATTAAAAACCAAGTGTTAACGGATGAAGTATCATTCGATCGAAAAGCAAAAGAAATTCTACTCGCACTTAGAGTCGAGAAATTCTTTGAAAAAGATGAAATTCTAGAAACCTATTTAAACGTCTCAACGTTCGGACGCAACTCTTCTGGACGGAATATTGCTGGTGTACAGTCTGCCGCTGAAGGATTGTTTGGAAAAGATGCAAAAGACTTAACACTCCCACAAGCAGCGTTTATTGCCGGTTTACCTCAAAGCCCATTTGGCTATACTCCGTATACACAACAAGGAACGCTTAAAGAGGATTTAACTTCTGGAGTTTCACGTATGAAAACGGTGTTAAAACGAATGCGAGATAACCAGTCTATTACACAAGCAGAATATGAAAAAGCTATAGCCTATGATATTACAAAAGACTTTATCGGCAAGAAGCCCCTTCCGTCTGAAAAGTATCCTTGGTTGACGGTTGAAATTGAAAAACGCTCTATTCAAATTCTTACTACGATTTTAGCTAAAGACGATGGGTATGAAGAAAGCGACTTGGAAAAAGATAAAGATTTATATCAACAATATGTTACATTAGCTGATCGAAATTTACGCCAAAATGGCTACAAAATTTATACAACAATTGATAAAGAAATTTACGATAACATGCAGGAAGCAACAAAAAATTACCCAAACTTCGGATACGATAAAACGGAAGAAGTAACGGATTCAGAGACGCAAGAAAAGAAAATCGTTAAAGAACCAGTAGAAGCTGGAGCAATATTGATTGAAAATAAATCAGGTAAAATTATCAGCTTTGTCGGCGGGCGCGATTTTAATCGTGAACAAACAAATCATGCGACAGCAGCTATTCGCTCAAACGGCTCAACGATGAAACCATTAGCAGTCTATGCACCAGGTATTGAACTTGGGAAGATTTCTCCAGGGAGTGTAGCAGCGAATGCACCTGTTTCAATCAATGGATGGCGACCAGGTAACTACGGCGGCGGCGGTTATAGCGGCGTGGCAACCGCACGTGAATCACTCGTGAAGTCATATAACGTACCAACTGCTTTATTTTATAAAAGTATTATTAATCAAAATCCTGTTAAATATTTAGAAAAAATGGGATTTTCCAGTTTAGCAAAGGCCGATTATGAGAATCTATCTGTATCACTCGGTGCTTTAGAAAAAGGAGTAACTGTTGAAGAGAACGTCAATGCCTATGCAACTTTTGCAAACGGTGGAAAATTTATCGATGCTTATATGATTGATAAAATTGTCACAAAAGATGGTAAGGTCGTTTATGAACATAAACCAAAGAAAGTCGATGTCTTTTCACCTCAAACCGCTTATTTAACGATTGATATGATGCGCGATGTCATCTCAAACGGAACAGCGACTTCTGTCCGTAATCGCCTTGCTTTTTCTAGTGATTGGGCAGGTAAAACCGGGACATCTCAAAATTTTGGAGATGCTTGGTTTGTTGCAACTAACCCGAATGTCACATTTGGAACATGGATTGGCTATGATACACCTAAATCATTACAAGGTTTGTATAATGGCCTTGAATATAATAAACGAAACCTATATTATTGGGCAGATCTTATGAATGCTGCTTATCAAGTCAAACCGAAACTTGTTGATCCAGAGAAGAGCTTTAAAATGCCAAGCGGAATTGTCAGTCGCTCATTCTGCGCTGTTTCCGGATTACTAGCTTCTGAAGCTTGTCAAAAAGCAGGATTCGTCAGAACAGATCTTTTCATTGCTAAACATGTACCAACCAAAATTGATAATAGTTTCACAGATGGCCAATATGTTCAAGTAGGGGCAAAACGCTATGCAGCTCTTCCTCAAACACCAAGTGAATTTAGAAGCGGCGGCATGATGCTAAGCCCAGATTTTCTTGAAAGCACGGGCTTTAAATATGTAATAGATCGAAGCAGCCTTCTTCCAACTAGCGGACCATCGAATGAAGTCGCTGCAGCAACAGCTAAGTTAAACGATAATGGTAAAACACCAGCTCCACCTAGCGTCAGTGTTCAAGGGAACGCTCTTGTCTGGAGTCAACATCCTGAGGAAGATGTAGTCGGCTATCGAATTTATCGCAACGGTAAAAAAGTAGGCAGTCTTCATGCGAATGTCTCTATGTCCTTTACGATTTCTCGCGGCGGTTCCTATTATGTAACAGCGGTTGATATCGTCGGCAAGGAGTCTGGGGGATCAGCCGCAGGTGTCCAAAGTCAAGCAGAAACACAACAAACTGAGGAAATAACACCAGAGGAAACATCACCAAAGCAAGAATCAACAGATTCAACTAAAAAGCCGAACGCAGAAGCTGACCAGGAAATGAATCAAGAAACGACGAAGCCTGCAGCTCCAAACCAAACAGAGGAAACAGAGGAAACAGAAGAAACACCTGAATCCACTAAACCGGCTGATTCACAAACAAAACCTGTAGAACCTACAGAATAAAGTGAAACTTCCATGAGTGGGGTTTTTTCTTCATCCCCCACTCATGGTTAGTTGAACCATTCGGACCTTTACGGGCAGTTGTCCCCCACCTATCTTCCTTGTTCACTCTGAATCTTGAGGTGGGGGTCTTACTGCCCGTTAAGTGTGGGATAAAACATGAAGAAAGAGGCTAATCCATTAGGATGCCTCTTTCTTCATGTTCTCCTCTAAATTAAATAGAACTGTTAGCTTCGTACTTTAATCTTCCATCGAAGATAAATCGCCCGTTGGCAAATCAAGTTCCCAAGCCTTTAAAACACGACGCATAATTTTTCCACTCCGAGTTTTCGGTAGCTTATCGCGAAATTCAATTTCGCGCGGTGCTGCATGTGAAGCAAGACCTAACTTAACAAATTGACGAATGTCTTCGATTAATTGCTCAGTAGGTTCATAACCATCGCGAAGAGCAATGAACGCCTTAATGATTTCACCACGAACTGGATCAGGCTTTCCGATTACCCCTGCTTCCGCAACAGCTGGGTGTTCGACTAATTTACTTTCGACCTCAAATGGTCCAACACGTTCACCAGAAGTCATAATGACATCATCGACACGTCCCTGAAACCAGAAGTAGCCATCCTGATCCATATAAGCAGAATCTCCAGATACATACCAATCTTCCTTTAAAAAATAAGAATCATATTTTTGTTGATTATTCCAAATTGTCGCCATCATAGCTGGCCAACCTTTTTTAATAGCAAGATTCCCCATTCGATACGGCGGCAGCTCCCGTCCTTGGTCATCAATAATCGCTGCCTTCACTCCCGGAATTGGTTTCCCCATCGAGCCTGGCTTAATTTCCAAACAAGGATAATTACAAATCAATTGTGCACCTGTTTCCGTCATCCACCAAGTATCATGGATACGACGCTCGAATACTTTCATCCCCCATCGAATAACTTCTGGATTAAGCGGCTCTCCTACACTAAGTACGTGTCGCAGCGAACTTAAATCAAATTGCTTCACTATCTCATCACCAGCACCCATAAGCATCCTAAAAGCCGTTGGGGCACTATACCAAACTGACACTCCAAACTCCTCAATAATCTTATACCACGACTCTGGTTTAAAACGGCCTCCTGCGACTACAATGGAAGTGCCCGTAAGCCACGGTCCGAAAACTCCATAAGCAGTCCCTGTAACCCAGCCTGGGTCAGCTGTACACCAATAAACATCTTCCTCCTTCATATCAAGTACCCATTTCACTGTTTGATAATGCTGAATCATCGCATTGTGAACATGGAGAACCCCTTTTGGCTTCCCAGTCGATCCTGACGTATAATGAAGCGTAAGCCCATCTGTCTTTTCTACCCAAACAATATCAAACTGACGATCTGCTTCTTTCATTCTTTTATTGAAGTCATAACATTTATCTTTTTCTTCAATATTCTCTCCTACCAAAAAGATATATTGCAAGTGTGGAAGATCTTTAACTGGCACACGTGGTAATAGCTCAGGCGTTGTGACAATCGCCTTTGCTTCACTATCTAACAGGCGATCTCGAACAGCTCCCTCCATAAATGCTTCAAATAAGGGACCAACAATTGCCCCAAGCTTAATCGCACCAATTAAAGCAAAATACAACTCTGGAGAGCGAGGCATAAAAATAAATACACGATCTCCCTTCTTTATATCTGCTACACCTTTAAGTACATTCGCTGCTTTATTCGTCTGTTGCTGTACTTCCTTAAATGTATATTTTTCATTTCGCACATCATCTTTATAATAAAGGGCAACTTTATTCTTCTTAGAAGTGTTGGCATGCCGGTCTATCGCTTCATAAGCCAAATTTACCTTCCCTGTTTCAAACCAGGAAAAAGCTCGCTCCGCATCCGACCAATCAAACTGCTTGTACACTTCATCATAATTTTGTAAATTAAATTCACCCGCTATTATTGGCAACGTTTTCAATATCATGCAACCTCCCTGTATTAACGTTTCATAATTTCATATATATTACGTTTATCATGATTTATTTCTATAAGTTAGAGAAAAAGAAGTGAAACTTCCATCAATAAAAACCTTACATGGCTGTTAAGTATGAAATAGTTTTATAAAAATTGTAAAAAAGTGAAAAAAATAAAAAATAATTGCTAAACTTATAAAATTTACATACTATTTTTCATGTATAATATTTCAAGAATGTAATTTTTAAAAGCGATGTTAATGAATATTGTTGATTCCCAAAATTAATAACACCATTTAACAGAGCTTTTTTAAAGGAGGTGAATAAATGAGGCATACAAAAACCTACTATGCGAAGGAGTTAGAAACAACAAATGGTACATTGCTTATCGAAGGACCTGTTTCCGCCGAACAACTAAGTTCCCTTCACTTTCATGAAGACCTCGTTGCTTTTCGCCCTCCATTGCAACAGCACAAAGCCTTAATAGAGATTGCTAGTTTACCAGAAGGACGCATTATTATCGCGCGTCATGAAAACACAATTGTCGGCTATGTAACCTTCTTATACCCTGACCCGTTAGAGCGTTGGTCGGAAATTAAGATGGATGATTTAATTGAACTTGGAGCAGTTGAAGTCATTTCTTCATTTCGCGGTGCATCTGTCGCTCAAAATTTGCTACGTGTAGCTATGATGGATGAGGAGATGGAAAATTATATTATCATTACCACAGAATATTATTGGCATTGGGATTTAAAAGGAACCGGATTAAACATATGGGATTATCGAAGAATGATGGAAAAGATGATGAGTGCAGGAGGGCTTACCTATTTTGCAACCGATGACCCTGAAATTTGCTCACATCCTGCCAACTGCCTCATGGCAAGAATCGGAAAAAATATCCCGCCAAAATCTGTTCAAACATTTGATCGGCTACGCTTTATGAACCGCTTTATGTACTAATACGGTGATTTAAGAGGAGGAAGAACAATGATTGTTGAAAAGATGATGACCAAAAATGTTATGACTCTAGCCCCAACAGATACCATTTACAGCGCGCTCTTACTTATAAACGAAAAAAAAATCCGCCACATTCCAATTGTCGATCAAAACAATTATCTAATTGGTTTAGTAAGCGACCGCGATCTTAGAGACGCTACTCCATCCATCTTTCGCACCGAAGAGTTTAAAGAAGATTTATACAAACCGATTAGTTCGATTATGAAAACAAATATTATTTCGGGCCATCCACTCGACTTTGTAGAGGAAATCGGTGCTATTTTTTGTGAAAACAATATTAGCTGCCTTCCGATTGTAAAAGAAAAGAAACTAGTAGGAATTATAACAAGCTCAGACTTATTACAATCCTTTATCGAATTAACGGGAGCCAATAAACCCGGTTCACAAATTGAAATTAAGATTCCGGATAAACCAGGCATCCTCTATGACATTTACGGTATTTTCAAAAAGCGAAATGTAAATATACATAGCGTACTCATCTATCCAGAGAAAGCTGATCATACATCTCAAATACTCGTCGTTCGCGCTCAAACGATTAATCCATTTATCGTGGTAGAGGATTTACGAAAAGAAGGCTATGAAGTCCTTTGGCCAACTGTATCGGGGCAATTCCTATGATTCAGGATGCACTATATATCCATTCAGAAGATTTATTAACGTATAAATTCCGGGAAGACCATCCATTTAATCAAAAGCGGCTACAGTTAACACTTGATTTATTACAAAAACATGGAGCGATAAATGATAGACAAATTATTCAACCACGAATGGCCACCATTGAAGAATTAGAGCTCGTTCATGATGCTCAATATGTCCAAGCCGTCCAACTTGCAGGTCAAGGGCGGCTATCAGTAGAAATCGCACAAAACTACGGAATCGGCACAGACGATACACCGATTTTCGAAAATATGCATGAAGCAAGCGCACTTATTACAGGCGGTACGTTAACAGCTGTTGATGCTGTTATGACAGGACACGCCCTGCACGCATTCAATCCGGGCGGCGGCTTGCATCATGGCTTTCGCGGTAAAGCATCAGGCTTCTGTGTCTACAACGACTGTTCCGTTGCTATTAAATATTTACAACAAAAGTATAACGCACGTGTCTTATATGTTGATACCGATGCCCATCATGGGGATGGTGTACAGTGGTCCTTTTATGATGATTCCAATGTATGTACACTATCCATTCATGAAACAGGACGCTACTTATTTCCTGGTACCGGAAACATAAATGAACGAGGTCAAGGAAAGGGCTATGGTTATTCCTTCAATATACCAGTCGATGCCTTCACAGAAGATGAATCATGGCTTGATTGTTATCGCACATCATTGAGGGAAATTATGGACTTCTTTAAACCAGATGTCATCCTTACTCAAAATGGAGCAGATTCCCATTATTACGATCCGTTAACACATCTATCAGGAACAATGAAGATATATAAAGAGATTCCGAAACTCGCACATGAACTTGCTCACAAATATTGCGGAGGACGCTGGATTGCAGTTGGCGGCGGCGGTTACGATATTTATCGTGTTGTCCCTCGCGCTTGGTCGCTCGTCTGGCTTGAAATGACGAATAATTCAAACAATAGCGGTCCTCTTCCAAAAGACTGGATTAATCGTTGGCAACCGGAATCTGAAGAACTACTTCCAAGCGAATGGGACGATATGGACGACATCTATGAGCCGATTCCGCGAAAAGCAGATATTACAGAAAAAAACGCTCAAACATTAGCTAAGGCGCTGCACCCGATTCGCTCATCTCAGCAAACTACGAATCAGTTTTAAACTTGTAACAAATAGAAAAGCACTCGGACGTTCCGAGTGCTTTTTACTGATTTTTAATATATGCGCGATTTCCTAACAGCTTATTTTGTAGATTGTCTCTCTTCAATTCGATGTGGCAGGATAACATTATCTAAACCATTAACTTCTTCCTTGTTCATCAACTTCGTTAACAATCGCATCGCTACGGCACCGATGTCATAAAGTGGTTGAACAATTGTTGAAATTTGTGGACGCACCATTAAAGTTAAGCGTGTGTTATCGAAGCTAATAACTTCAAAATCGTCAGGCACATGCAAACCTTTATCTTGAGCTGCATGGACAATACCGAGCGCCATTTCATCTGCTGCTACAATAATAGCACTCGGCTTATCCGCTACTTCTACAAGCTTTTCAAAACATTCAATACCTGAATTATAGGTATAGTCTCCTTCGACAATAAGTACATCATCAAAAGTAATGTTTGCTTCTTGTAAGCCGCGTTTGTAACCTGCTATTTTTTGAATATTAATTGGATCAGTCAGATTACCTGAAACAAAAGCAATGCGTGTGTGCCCTTTCGCAGCAAAAGCTGACACGGCATCAAACGCTGCTGCTTCATAATCAATATTTACCGACGGAATTTGATGTTTCGCCTCTTCTTCAATTGAACCGGCAAGAACAATTGGTACCGGCGAATTTTTAAATTCCTTCACATGCTCGTCTGTAATATGACTGCCCATAAACACAATGCCATCAACTTGTTTCCCTAACATCGTATTTAATAAGTGAAATTCCTTATCTTTATTTTCATCCGAATTACTTAAAATAATGTTGTATTTATACATCGTAGCGATATCTTCAATTCCTCTTGCTAACTCAGCAAAGAAAATGCTTGAAATATCAGGAATAATCACACCAACTGTCGTCGTTTTCTTGCTCGCAAGCCCTCTTGCTACCGCATTCGGTCGATATCCTAGGCGTTCAATAACATCTGATACTTTTTTTCTTGTGGCTGGTTTTACATTTGGATTGCCATTTACTACACGAGAAACCGTCGCCATAGAAACATTTGCTTCGCGGGCTACATCATAAATGGTTACATTATTCATAATCCCATTCCTCCATTTCAATTATTTTCTCCATTAAAGACTACAATTATTTTGATTTTCATTTTATCTGTATCTAAACATATTTATTTAGTTCTTGAACTATGTGAATAAATGCACAAATAAAGTGCGCAAATTATCAATCCTATTATGATATTTATCATACGATAGACGTTTCTTTCCTGCAATTACTTTATCCTTTTTAAAGCTCCTATTAGTTGATTTTTGGTTTATTCCGTAAGAAACCAAAGTTTATCACCCTAACAATCTAAAAAAGGCCCTTACTGTAAGTAGTAAGGACCTTACTCATTGCTATTTTCTATTAAACCGTCATCCAGTTTAAACGTTTAATTTCATCATAGAATGCATCGAATTGCTTCAAGTCCATTTGCTGGGCTGAATCCGATAAGGCAACAGCTGGATCTGGATGCACTTCAGCCATCACTCCATCTGCTCCAATAGCAAGTGCTGCTTTTGCTGCCGGAAGTAAAAGATCACGACGTCCTGTTGAATGCGTTACATCCACCAATACAGGTAAATGCGTTTCTTGTTTTAAAATCGGTACAGCTGTAATATCTAACGTATTTCTTGTCGCTTTCTCATACGTACGAATTCCGCGTTCACAAAGAATGATATTGCTGTTTCCCTGTGCCATAATGTATTCCGCAGCATGAATGTATTCATCGATTGTTTCTGACATACCGCGTTTTAAAAGAACAGGCTTCTTCGTTGAACCAGCCGCTTTTAACAAGTCAAAGTTTTGTGCATTACGAGCACCAATTTGAATCACATCGATATAATCAAGTGCCGTTTCAATATCATCTGTGCTTACAATCTCACTAATAACCGCTAAGCCGTATTCATCTGCAACTCTTTTTAAAATTTGAAGTCCTTCAAGGCCAAGTCCTTGGAAGTCATATGGAGATGTACGTGGCTTGTATGCACCACCGCGCATTAACTTTAAACCTTTCGCCTTAATTGCTGCTGCAACGGCTGCTGTTTGTTCATACGATTCAACCGCACAAGGTCCGAAAACAAAACTTGGAACGCCATTACCAATTAATTCACCATTTAAATTGATAATTGTATCTTCCTGTTTTTGCTTTCTAGACACAAGCAAGGCTTTCTTTTTATTTTCATCTTGAATATCTAATCCAAGTTTAAAAATTTCTTTAAAAATATGCTTAATAGACGCAAGCTCTAATGGTCCCTCATGTGTTTCTTCAATGAGATCTAGCATTTTTCTTTCACGAACTGGATCGTAACGATTTACACCTTGCTTTTCTTTTACTCGGCCAATTTCTTGAGCGAGTTCAGCTCGTTGGTTAATAAGATGTAATAACTGAAGATTAATATCGTCTAGTTGATCACGTAGTACGTCAAGCTCCTTGTTGCTCATTACAAATCCATCCTTTCGTTTTTAAAATTAGCACTGGTCCAATTATTCTTAATCATCATAGGATTTCGAAAATTTTAACTCATTGTTATCCAGCCTTATTTTCTTCATATATTTTGCCATATTTCATGTATAATTGAAATTATTATAAATGATAAAAACCTAAATGTCACTTAATTTTTACTTTATTAATTGAACGCTTTTAAGCATTAAAGACTGATTTTCACAAAAGAAGGTGTTAGCTATATGACAGAAACATTATTTGCCCTAGATATTGGAACAAGGTCTGTTGTAGGCATTATATTAGAAAAATTATCAGAAAGCTATAAAATTATTGATATTTTATCACAAGAACATGCAGAACGAGCAATGCTGGACGGACAGATTCATGATGTCATGGCCGTTGCCAAAATCATTCAACAAATTAAAGAGCAACTCGAAGAAAAACATGGACCTCTAAAGAAAGTGTCTGTTGCGGCAGCAGGACGAGCGCTCAAAACAGAAAAAGCGGCAATAGCTGTTACTATTAAAGGAAAGCCTATGCTATCACGTGAAGATATTCTTCACCTCGAATTCAGTGCCGTTCAAGAGGCACAACATTTAGTAGCTCAAAAGAATCAAACCAATTCTACTTATTACGGTGTTGGTTATTCCGTTTTATATTATCGACTAGATGGGCAAGAGATTGGAAGCTTAATCGACCAAACTGGTGAAGAAGCATCTGTTGAAATTATTGCAACATTTCTTCCAAAAGTGGTCATTGAATCTTTGCTTGCAGCTTTAAAACGAGCTGATTTAGAAATGCAAGCTTTAACACTCGAACCAATTGCCGCTATCAATGTTTTGATTCCACCATCTATGCGCCGCTTAAATGTAGCACTGGTTGATATTGGCGCGGGAACGTCCGATATTGCTTTAACAGATTCAGGCACAGTCATTGCCTATGGAATGGTACCAATCGCTGGTGACGAGATTACGGAAGCGATTAGCGACCATTTATTACTCGACTTTCCACTTGCAGAAGAAGCGAAACGGAAGCTTATAACGAATGATGTGATTACAGTGACGGATATTCTTGGCTTTCAGGTTGATGTATCCAAAGAAGAAATCATTCACAATATTCAGCCTGCGCTAAATCGTTTGGCTGATTCTATTAGTCAAGAAATTCTTGAATTAAATAATGGGAAGGTACCTAAAGCTGTCATGCTTGTGGGCGGAGGCAGTCAAACACCTGAACTAACAAAACTCATCGCTAAACGACTGGCTTTACCAGAAAATCGCGTCGCTATCCGCAGAATTGAAGCGATACAACATGTACAGTTCTCTGCTCATGTACACAAAGGGCCTGAGCTTGTCACGCCGATTGGCATTGCTATTGCAGCGAATAAAAGCCCCATTCAATATATGAGCATTCTCGTAAACGGACTGCCTATCCGTCTATTTGATATGGAACAAACAAACGTTTCTGATTGCTTGCTTACTGCTGGTATTAAGTTGAATAAACTATATGGAAAGCCTGGAATGGCTAAAATCGTGCACTTTAATGGACAGCAAATTACCATACCTGGTGAACATGGAACTCCTCCGAAAATTTTATTAAACGGAGTAGAAGTCGCCCTTGATGCAGCAGTCAAAAACGAAGATATCATCGAAGTGACAAAAGGAGAAGATGGCCATACGGCTACATTATGTATTCATGACCTGATTGATCATATACCAAGTAAAAAAGTAACGATAAACGGCGTGACCTATATAATAGAAGCAACCATTGCAAGAAATGGATCGATTGTGACGAGAACAGAATTCATCGAAGATCATGATGTTATTACATGCTCAATCCCAGAAATAATTGAAGAACTATTGCAAGCATTGCAATTACATGAGTTACTGCGCTTAATACAGCCGTTTCAAATTGAATTAAACGAAAAAATACATAAAGCTCCTAGCATTAAAGGATGTATTTATAAAAATAACATAGAAGTAAAAGAAAGAACTAGTTTTGAAAGTGGCGACATCATTAAAGTATTGCCGCCTAAACCAGTAACACTGTCCAAGTTAGCCGAAGCGCTAAATATTCAACTAGCTTACTCTATTCCGATTACATTTAACGGAAATGAAGTCATCTTAACAAAAACTTTAGTGGAATTTTATCGCGGAGAAACACGATTATCTCTGTCTGATACCATTCAAGCTGGAGAAAGCTTAAGTTATGTGCAGCATAAACTGGAACCGTTTATCTTTCAAGATTTGTTCCGACATGTGAATATCGATATGCCGCAACATGCTTCCAGTCGGTTTATTTTAATTAAGAATAATCAAGAAGCAACCTTCCATGAAACATTAGCACCTGGAGACCAATTAAAAATTCTTTGGCCAACAATGATTCAATAAGAAAAGCGGAGGTGCCTTGGTTAGCTGACAACTACACACTCATTGATTTAACTGCTATTCACTAAAGCTGCTAAATCAAATGATGCTTGAAGAACACTCGTCTTCTCCTCCGTTTCATGAAGCCAAAAGTCAAAACGTCCTATAATAGCGAAACGCAAAAAGGTTGATTCAAAAGCGCTTGAATCAACCTTTTTCACGACTTACTTCGGTAAATTTTCTGTTAAAGACTCATTTTTAATTCTCCAATGAGAATCATTCCATGTTGGTTTTCCTTGCTTAAAGAAAATCGCTTGTGGAGATTGGTGCTTAATATCAAATGTTTCAGCAATATAGTTAGAAAGCGGACGTGCTTCCTGTACAGCTAAGTAGGCTGTCGCTAATTGTGAGTGTTCAGCAATAAAGGTTTGATATTCTTCAAATGCCTCTGCACTTACTGGACACGTTAAGCTATGTTTAAAAAATAATACCGTGTCGTTTTGAAGTAGCTCATTAAATTGCTCTTCTGTTTCAATTTTCGTTAATGTCATTGTTGAATGAACCCCTTTCATTTCTTCATATTTCATAATAAAGCGGTGAAGTTATCGTACCACTTCACCGCGCTATCTGACAAATGATTCAACTTTTAAGATTGAAGCTCTTTTTCCGTTTCATCAAAGGCTTGTTGTGCTTCATCAAGCTTTATTTGTACCTCTTCTTCAAGTGTACTTGCAATATCCGCCTCACTCGTTGCTGCGGGTTCGCTTTCCCCTGCTTCAACTTCAAGCTCTTCTACCGCCTTCTCTGCCCTTAAGCTCTTCACTTTGCCAACTATGGCTGATGATTTGCTTGTGACAAGTTCAGTTACATTGTTTTTCTTTTCTTTAGCGGTTTCTGTAAGATCTTGACGGAGTTTTCCTGTCTTTTCTGATATTACCCTAGCTTGCTCAGTAATATCGTTTCTTAAGTCTCTGCCTGCCTTAGGAGCAACAAATAGAGCTGTTGCTGCACCAAGCATACCGCCTATTAAAGCACCGATAATAAAATCTTTTGAATTGATGGAGTTGCGATCTTCCTCATACGTTTTTTGAACTTCTTTCTGAGTCATAGCCATTCTCCTTTCAATTTTAAAAAATTATGATCTTGCTCGTAAAAACCTTCTTTTTTGGGATGCTTCTTTTCCTTCTTGTTCATTCGACGATTCTGGTTGTTGCCTTCTCGCCTTCCACTTATCGCGCATCTCTAAGGCAATATTCCCCCACTGCACGATTTGTGAAATTTTTTCTTGGTTGTTGTCGATCTCGGTTATCACTTTATTCGAAACCTTCTGAATAGAAGTATTGAAGCTTTGGATTGACGTGCCAACTTCTTTCACAGCAATAACAGCTGTGTTTAAGTTTTCTGATTTTTGCTTTAAATCCTCTGCTAAAGCATTGGTTTTATGTAATAATTCTGTTGTTTCTGTCGTAATTCCCTTCAGTTGACTCTCTAATCCAGTTAATGTATGTGCAACGCTGTTTAACGTGATTTGCAGCGATGTTAATGTCTTCGCTACATATATAACAAGCACGAGAAAAGCAATCGCAATAATTGCCGCACTTACATACAAAATAATCTCCATAAGACACCTCCAAAATATCCAATACGCCTATCGAGACATATCATTCTATAGATCATTATTTTAACTCTATCTATTCAATATACTCTATTATATCAATCACAGGAAACTTTTCTAACCGTTTATATGACATTTTAAATAACGCAAATCCACTTTTCCTTTTTTTTACATTCTACAACTAATTCAAAATTCCTTTTACATTTACCAAAATACCTTAAAAAATATTATAAAGAAAAAGATAAT
>NZ_JBALMU010000054.1:0-58341 GCF_036962285.1 Bacillus sp. JJ634 | reverse complement strand
TTTGCATATTTCCCACCCCCTTTATTCAATAAAAGAATAATCTATTAAATCTTCGACATTCGGCTCCTTATCAATAATCTTTTGCTCTGTCCATAATTCAGCTCCTAATGTCGTTAATTCGTACAATTGACCTGGATTTTCTTTTGTACCAACATATTCAATTGTTTTCTCTTTATCGTATAAAGTAACCCCCTCTAAAGCTTCCTTAAATTCCTCATCTGTTTGCCCCATAGCTTTTGCCATAATCGAAATAGCGTCTGCTTCATTTGTCTTGAAGTACTCAATTGCATCAAACCAAGATTGGACGAAACCTTTTACTTGCTCTGGATTTTCCTCCACATAATCTCGATGAAGAGCAAAGGAACTAGCAATGATTCCGGGTGTTTCTGCAGTAGTCATTAACACATGGCCAAAATCTGTATTCTTAGCATTCGTTAACCATGGTTCCCAGGTAATAGCTGCATCTACTTTATTCGCGACAAACGCTGCACCTGCATCACCACTACTCATACTTTGGATATCCATATCATCCATACTCATACCCTCTTGTTTTAGCAAGTAATTAAACCAAAAGAAACTAGCTCCTCCATCTGTCTGCACAGCGACCTTCTTACCTTTTAAATCTTTAAAACTTTTAATATCTTTCTTGGCAATAATACCATCACCGCCGCTTGATTCTTCTGTACTGATTACTTGTACCAGTGGTATATTACGCGCTGCAGCTACTACATGGGAATCAACCGTTCCACCAATTCCTTGTATTTTATTAGCGGCCAACGCACTCAGACGATCGGATGAACTTTCAATTCTCATCAGCTTCACATTCACACCGTTTTTTTCAAAAAACCCTTTTTCTTCTGCAATATAGAAAGGAGCATATCCAACCCACGTTGAGAAAGCGATATTAAGCTCTTCTATGTTATTTTCCGAATTATCAGTTTTATTAACCGATGAAGAACTACTAGATTGACAAGCGGTACTAATCATTAGTAATACAATCATTGTTATGAATAGAAAATATTTTCTCATTCTTTTATTCCCCCTAATTATCTAATTCTCAAAAACACCTCTACTAACCACGGATCCACTATTTACTATGGTTGATGAACAGAGACTGACCGAAAATCATTAGATTTAGTGGAATTCTTCACAAATTACAGTATTAATTTAAGTACCCCTTTAATTAATTATGTAATGTTTTATGACACAAGATGCAAAGCAGTGAAATAACATCCCTCCTCTACAAACAGGTTACTAACACTTGATATCACTAGATCCCAAGAGTTTATAACCCAAAATTGGAACATAAAAGGAAATATTCTTAAATTAGTTATACTTCTTGAAAACAACTTTGTCAATTACAATTGTTAGATTTTCTAACATATAAAATTACAAAACTTNNTATTTTAGGAACAATTAGAGAATTTTTCCTAAAGTGAATATAAATAGAAAGCGTGGTGAAAAACGTATATGGTTGATAACCGAATACAAAACCAAGTTACTTCTGAAAATTTTAGATCCATAATAAGTAACTTTGCTAGCGGTGTCTCTATTATTACTGTGCGACATAATAAAAAGGACTACGGCTTAACAGCCAGCGCTGTTTGCTCCGTATCATTAGATCCTCCGCTGCTTCTTGTTTGTGTCAATCAAAATACAGGAACGCAAAAAGCCATTATGGAGGCTGAATCGTTTAACGTTCATATTTTAGGAAAACAACAAGGAAATCTAGCATTACAATTCTCAAAAGCTCATACTGATAAATTTAAAGACCTCGTATACTCATATGGCAATTTAGGAAATCCTCTTCTTCCTAATGTAGTAGCTCAAATCGAATGTCAATTATATAAAGAAATGACTGGGGGCACACATTCTGTCTTTTTAGGAAAAGTCCATTCAGCTAAGGTAATAACAGAAAATCCATTGCTCTACCTTAAAGGTCAGTTTGGTGAATTCACACTTTTAAAACAAGAAACTTTTAAAACTAAGGAGGAAACGGTATGACTTTAATGACAGGAAAAGAATACAAGGAATCCTTACAGGACGGCCGTGAAGTCTACATAGACGGCGAAAAGGTTACAAATGTAACTGAACATCCAGCATTTAAACCCATTATTAATGTAAAAGCCAGAATGTACGACATGGCACATGAGCCAAATCATAAAAACATCTTAACTACTACATTAGAAGACGGTGAAATCGTTTCACGCGCGTACAAAGCCCCAAAGACAAAAGAGGATTTATCGGCCATCCGTACACATGTAGAAACAATTCTTGATGATCTTGGAGGTGTGGTTTACCGAGTCGGGGATGAAACAATTGGTGAGATGTGGTCATTATACGATGCAAAAGATAAATTAAATGAAATCGATCCAACTTATGCTAAAAATATCGAATATCATATTGATCGAGTAGCAAGAAAAGATTTATTCCATGTATCAGCCAATACAGATCCAAAAGGAGATCGAAGTAAATTATTTGCCGGAAAAGATGGCGGCACACTCCTTCATGTCGTGGAAGAAAACGACAAAGGAATTGTCGTTAAGGGGGCTAAATTCGAGACTGCTGCAGCCTATGCCCATCAAGCATTCGTTAAGCCTACTATATTAGACTGGACGGCCGGTGAAGATACAATGGCACCTTTTGCATGTGGCTTCATTTGCGATATGGGATCTCCTGGATTAAAACATATTTGCCGTACCTCTCTTGGTCAAGACAAAAACCCTACAGACTATCCAATCTCTACAAGATTCGAAGAAATCGATACCTTACTCATTTTTGACCACGTCCTAATTCCTTGGGAAAATGTCCTATTTCATCGCTCATTAGCCTCTGCTGCCTATATCCGCTCTACGCTACATCGTTACTCAGCTTTTAACTACGTACTTAGAATGTTACGAAGAGCCGATTATTTAATTGGAGTAGCAGCATTAAATGTAGAACAAACGGGACTCACCCAATTGCAGGCAGTAAAAGAAAAACTCTCTCAACTAATCGGATATAGAGAAGGTATTAATGCTTTTCTAACAGCAGCTGTCGCAAATGCCGAACAAAGCTCCAGCGGATTAATGATGCCGAATCAATCACTTCTATATAATGGCAGAGTATACGCTTTATCACAGTTCCCTGCCATGGCACACTTAACAAGAGAACTGGTTGGAGGTCAACTAGCTGTCACCCCTGATTACACTACCATGTCAGACCCTGCCATTAAAGATTATATCGACCAATATTATGCTGTAGGAGACTGGGGTGCAGAAGAAAGAGGGAAATTACTATATTTTGCTAGAGACTTATTAAACTCCTCTTATGCAGGACACCGAACAACCTTTGAACTATTTGCTCAAAGCCCCCCATTTGCACAACAACTAGCAGCTTTCAACAATTTTGACATGGAAAAACAACGCGAATTAGTTCGTAAAGCAGCAGACTTAAAACCCTCTATCCCTGTGACTAATGCCTAGTAGTCGAATACGATTCGAAAGGAGACGGTATCGTTGAAAATTCATAATTCAGGCAATATAAAGCTTCCCGAATCTGTTCTCACTATTGGCGCACTAGATGGTATCCATAAAGGACATCAATTACTTTTAAACAAAACAAAAGAACGCGCAAAAAAGTTGGGAGTTCCCTTTGTTGTATATACCTTTGATCCACCTCCAAAAGTCTATTTTACAGATTGTCCACTTTTAACTACGTTAGAAGAAAAACTTCAGCTCCTTCAACATTTAGGAGCTGATCATGTCATAATCGGCAAATTTAACGAAGCTTTTACTAAACAGGAAGTTCCTGTATTTATTGAAGAATTAAAAAAACTTCATCCAATTGAAATATGGGAAGGACCTAACTTTATGTTTGGTAAAGACCGAAAAGGCAACATTGATATTTTGCGACGCTATTTTAAAGTAGAAGTTCTCCCCCCTCTTACCTGTATAGATAATAAAATGATCTCTTCATCGCGTATCCGCCGACTATTACAAGAAGGTCAATATTCCGAAGCTCAACATTTACTTGGGTGGGATACTTTTACACCTTATTCTATAAAAAATAATAGCCTCTAAAGTTGAAAGGAGAATAAATAAATGAAAATTAAACGATATCGTAAATTTGAAACGAACAAATTTTATCCTTCCTATATGGGTGAAGAATCTCATCATGTAACAAATGAATTTAGCATGGTCGTACGTGCTGGAAATCATATTTATATGAGAGGTCAAACTGCCTTTGATTTAGAAGGTAATTTCCACGGAGAAAATGATGTTGTAGAACAAACAGAAAACGCCTGTCGGTGTATAAAGCAGCTCCTTGAAGAAGCCGGCGGAACAATGGAAGATGTTTGTAAACTTACTACCTATGTAACGGATCGTTCTTATCGTAAAGAAGTATACAGTGTAATCGCTAAGCATTTTAAAGGTGTGTATCCAGTTAGTACCGGCCTTGTCGTTCAAGGTCTAGCACTCCCAGAAATGCTAGTAGAAATCGATGTTGAAGCTGTAATTAGTGATAAGGAATAATGAAATACGGTTTAGTTATAAGATAACCAGCAACAATTATTAGAAGGAGGATTTTCCATGAAAGTAACAAGTACATTTTCGGTTGCAGGACGTTGCGATTCCACTAACACTTTGGGAGCTATTGTTACTTCAAGTAGCCCAGCCGTTGGAGCCAGATGTCCTTGGATTAAATCGAATGTAGGGATAGTATTGACTCAAAATGTAACAGATCCTCGTCTAGCAGACATTGGACTCTCTACATTACAGCAAGGCTACAGTGCCCAGGCTGCCATTCGAACGATGAAAGCCGCCTCGGACTTTCCAGAGTTTAGACAACTAGCTGTCTTAAACGCTAATGGTGAAGCTAGTGTGTTTACAGGTAAAAAAGCACTCGGTGTTCATGGAGAATTTTATACAAACAATGTTGCGTGTATTGGAAATCTCTTAAGTGATGCGACAATCCCCAAAGCTATGGGAAGCTACTTTATAAACCACACAAATCTCCCTCTAGCCGATCGCTTAATCGCATCAATCGAAGTAGGTTTTAACATGGGTGGAGAGCTAGATCAAGAACGTTCCATTGCCCTTCTTGTTTATCTACCTTATATCCCTTTTGCCTACATAGATTTACGTGTCGATGATAGTGACTCTCCTCTTAGAGATTTAAAAAAACTATGGGAGGTTTACAAACATCAAGCTGAAGATTATAAAACAAGAGCACTCCAACCGGAACACGCCCCTTCCTACGGTGTAATAGGCGATAAATAGAATAAGAGAATTGCAGGTGAAACACTTGAGGAAATCAACAAACAAAGTAGATGTTCAAATAAATATTAACAGATTATTATCCGACATTCATAAATATGCACAATACGGAAAAAACCCTCAAGGTGGTGTGACAAGACCCAGTTTCTCTAAAGCTGACCACGATGTACGAACTTTATTTATCCAAGAACTAGAGAATATTGGATTAGAAGTAAACATAGACGGTGCGGCCAATATATGGGGAATAAAAAGGGGAAATCAAAAGAAGAAAGGCAGTATTGTAATAGGTTCCCATTTGGATTCTGTTCCAAACGGAGGTAAATACGATGGCCCCTTAGGTGTTCTCATGGCAAAAGAAATCATACAAACCCTGATTGGCAACAATATTACACTGAATCATGATCTTGAAATTGTCTCCTTTACTGCAGAAGAAACAAATGATTTTAATCTCTCTACTTTTGGCAGTCGTTCGTTTGTGGGGAGATTAACAGCTGACAAATTAAAAAATGTCCCTAACAGAAGAGGGCAATTCCTCCATTCCGAACTTCAAAAAGTTGGAGGAAACCTTAATCAATTTCCCCAAATGATAGAAATGCAAAAAAATAAAAAGGTTTTTATCGAACTTCACATCGAACAAGGAAAACGATTAGAAAAAAACAACACGGCTGTAGCAGTAATAGATAGAATCGTTGGAACATATCGAAGTAAAGTAAAAGTAATTGGAGAACCAAATCACTCTGGGACAACACTGATGGAAGATCGCAAAGACGCACTGACAGCTGCAGCAGAAATGATTCTTGCAATTGAGCACTATTGCAATCACATGGACAATGGTGTAGTCGGGACGGTCGGTACATTGAATGTATCTCCCAATGCAGCGAACATCATCCCAGGAATAGTTGATTTTGTCTTTGAAATAAGAGGAAATTCAGAAGAACAAATGCAAAAAGCGATACACACAATTCAAGAAGTTTGGCAATCAATCGCTAAAAAAAGAAAGATAGACGTTCATCAAGAAGTTTTTTTAAATCAAAAACCCGTTGTTTTGGATTCTGAACTTGTTCATATTCTTCAACAAACCGCTCAGGAATTAGCAGAACCCTATATGACTTTTTCGAGTATGGCCGTACATGATGCTGCACATATGTCAACCATTTCAAAAGCAGCTATGATTTTCGTAAAAAGTATCGATGGAAAAAGTCATTGTCCAGAAGAGTATAGTCATGCGGATGATATTAAAAAAGCTGGAAACCTAATGTTACACAGCATCCTTAATATTGATCAGGAACTAGTCTAACAATCAATTATTTTTCAAATGAATAGGAGGATTCTCATGACTCAATTAAATTTAGAATTAGCAAAGCATTTAATTGCGGCGGCGGAACAAAAAGCAAATACCCTTAGTCTATCTATGGTAATCTCTATTGTTGATAAAGGTGGAAATTTAATTGCTGTTCATCGTATGGATGACGCTTGGTTAGCAAGTATAGATATCGCTCAAAACAAAGCATGGACTTCTGTAGCATTAAAGATGCCAACATCCACATTAGCTAGTACTACTACTCCTAATGCTGAACTATTTGGCTTAAATACAACCAATAATCGAAGAATAGTCGTTTTCGGTGGAGGAATCCCACTCGTTAAAGATGGAAAAGTTATCGGTGCTGTCGGCGTAAGCGGCAGTAGCGTACCAAACGATATTCAAGTTGCTGAAGCAGCTATTAAAGCTTTTGAAGAACTGGAATTAGTGAGCAATTAAAAAGCATCATAAAAGAGTATCCTCCGAGATGCTCTTTTATGATGACTAAATGGTTTATGACATAACGATTTAATCAAATTTAATTGAATTTCTTCTATATCATCACGAAAAAATTATCAAGTATATACAGACATTTAGTGAAAGCTGAATCATCGTCTTCTGAGCTTTTTCATTTTTAAAAAAGGCTATGTTATCCCTATTGTTTGTTGATTAAACGATTTATTTTTAGCTCATTTTAGCTCGGGCTCCACAAAATGACCCAAAAATCAATAGTATCATAATAAACACAGCCAATAAGGAAAAAAGCCGTTAATAAATAACAGCTTTTTTTCCTTATATTACTTTTATTGCTTCTCTATTAGCAATTTCCAATGTTAGTTCATGAAGAGTCATTTCAGGTCGGCTTCCTACACGGATATTAACACCTGTTTGACCAAGTCCTTCACTGATATAGAATGGCTTTCCATCCTGCATATGAAATCCTTTAATAATATTCATTCGTGCCAACTTCCCCATTTTTACAAGGTGATACGCTTTTGGATAGCAAATTTGTCCACCATGAAAATGGCCGGCAAGCAAATAATCAAAATGATATTTCTTCATATTCAAAACAATATTTGGATCATGAGTTAATACTAAGTTTGTTCCAAATGTAATTCCTTCATAAGCAGCTTCAATGTTGCTTCGTTTTGTACTAAAATCATCAATACCAATGATATTGACTCGTGTACCTTGAACCGAAATGATGTCCGTTTCGTTTTGTAAAACCTTACAGTTATATTTTTCAAGTGTTTCAATTAATACCTTTAAATTTTTGGGGCGTAGTACATAATCATGGTTGCCTAAGACAGCGTAGATGCCATACTTTGGTTGTAATTGGTTTAGTGTTTTTAAATACGGAATAAGCTTGGGGATTGTACGTTTACGATCGAGAAAATCTCCAGTGAGTGCAATTAAATCAATGGGTTCATCTTTTAACTTCTCATACAGTTCATTAGGGGAAATTGATATATTTTCAAGATGCAAATCAGAAAGCTGCAGAATATTTAATTTTGGATGGTGTTGATTCGATAATTGTGCATTGATTTTCAATTTATTTATCACGATATCTTTCGTGTTTTTATATGCTTTTTTAATGAAACAATAAAGAATAATCATTAAAACAAAAATCAATAATATTTTCAATAATCACGCCTCCTTCCTAACAGATTATACAGGAAAAAGGCTGTTATTTTTACAAGAAATAGATGGGATAAATGTTATCTCCATATGTCTTTCTTTTATTTTGGACAGAAACTATATAAATCCAAATTGATTTCTGGCATTATCCCATCTAGTCGGCAGAACGATTCCTGGCTCCTGCTTGCTCTAGCTCCCTGAACTGATGAGGTAGTAAACCTTTCACTTTACCTCTTCTTCCCAAAATAAATCATTTAACGTACGAGATAATGCTTTGCAAATATTAACGCACAAACTTAATGAGGGATTGTACTTTCCAGATTCAATCAATCCAATTGTTTGTCTAGAAACACCGACAATCTTGGCTAACTCTTCTTGCGACAAGTCCTTCTCTACTCTTGCAAGCTTCAATTTCATATTTTTCAAAAGACTTCACCTACAACTTCTTATCATCATCTTGATATTTCATACTAACTTTCTTTGCTAGCAAGTATATACCACCAAACAAGAACAGTAAAATAGGCAAATAGATTATAACTGAAACAAATGATACTAATATAAAATACCATAAACCTTGAGAGCTACTATCTGCATAGGATACAGCACTATTTATGCCCATCACTACAGCTATAATAAAAGCTAAACCAACACTACTAAAAATAGTCTTCATACTCATAGATGTTTTGCTGGTATGATCATGCATTTCGACTTCATCCCAGAATACCCCTAAGAAAATAGAACGAGCTAAAAAGTATACTCCTCCTCCAATCAAAATCACTAATTCTAGAACTACCTCTTCAATGCCTGCACCATACTTATACATTTTCACGACAAAACTAACTAAGCAAATCGCCATAATAACATGATACATTTCTTTATAAATTTTATTTCTAACATTTTCAATTCGTTCATCCGTCGTTTTTTTCGTTCGTTTAAATAGATTCATTTTAATCAACCTCCCGTTTTATTCCAGCCCTCACCACTATTATATGCTTTATTTAACTTTCTGCAACATATATATTACACTATAAATTATATATATTGCAGAGTTCATAAATAAAATAATGATTAAACTTTATTTAAAAGCAACAAATTGAAAAAGTTTTATAAAAGTATTTGGAGAAGAGAAAGAAAAAGAAAAAGTCGAACACCTTAAAGTGGCAAACGAAGAAAATTTATGTTATATTTTGGTTTCCATATAGTATCTAAAAAAGAGGTGTATCAAAATGAATAAAACCGAATTAGTACAAGCTGTATCCGCGCAAGCTGAAATGACACAGAAGGATGCTGCAAAAGTAGTTGATGCGTTATTTGAAACGATTTCTAACACACTTGCTAAAGATGAAAAAATCCAATTAATTGGATTCGGTACATTTGAAGTACGTGAACGTTCAGCTCGAAAAGGTCGTAATCCACAAACAGGTGAAGAAATAGACATTGCTGCTTCTAAAGTTCCTGCTTTTAAACCAGGTAAGGAATTAAAAGAAGCCGTTAAATAAAATTACTATACATTTAATGTAAAAGACTCTGGAAATGGGACAACCTCCAGAGTCTTTTCTTCTTTAGTTAACTTCTTCGCCAAGCATTCTCCCTGATTAAAAGAAAGAACTTCCGGACTAATCAAATTCGTGCACAGTAGCGCTTACTTTGAAATCCTGCAAGTTTAAATAAAAAAACCCTTCTCGATTAAGACAGCTCATTTAATCCCTTTTGCAAGGTACAGACAGCTTCACCGCGACTGCCTTCTTTCAATACGACTTTCGCAAAACCATATGAATTGATTTTCAAGGAAGAAAACATAATCCTCATATAATCATTCGTTCATAAAAAAGAAAAGACACTATAAAAAAAGATGCTCAAATTTTGAACACCTTTTAGTACTATCGATATATTAACTTTATTTTTTTATTTACACTGCTTAAAAGCAATCTTTTTCTTCCACCTTATTAAAGGTATTAAATAATTCGACTCCGAATACTTGCACATAATTTGTCCATAATGACTACTGTAACTAGTATTAGGATAATGATTGTTGCCGTTTCTTCATATTTAAACAATCTCTGAGTAGATAATAAGTCAAAACCAATCCCTCCAGCGCCTACAAGTCCTAAAACGGTTGCTGCACGTACATTAATTTCCCAACGATATAAACTTACTCCAATAAACTCAGGTAAAATCTGCGGCCATACAGCAAATCGTAAAATTTGAATCTTATTCGCACCAGCTGCTTGTAATGCTTCAATTTCGCCCTTACTAATATTTTCAATAGCCTCTGCGTAAAATTTCCCGAGCATTCCTGCCGAGTGTATTGCCATTGCCATTACCCCTGCAAAAGGACCTAATCCAACGGCAGCCACAAATACAAGTGCCACAATTAATTCTGGTATGGATCGAATCACATTTAAAATAAATCTGCAAGCTCGATAAATGGATGAATGTGGACTCATATTTTGTGCCGCTCCTATTCCTAACGGTATCGAAAGAATAATCGCAATTAAAGTTCCTGTAATAGACATTTGAATCGTAATCAGCATTGAAGAAACATATTGCCCGAAATTGGCCAAACTTGGCGGAAACATGGAAGAAATTATGTTCCACATATTCGGAAGTCCTTCCATTAGTTCAACTACATTCAACTTTACACCTATTGCACTCCAATAAATAACGGCCATAAATAGCAAAGTATAAATCAGAACTTTAATATTGCTCTTGAGTATTTTTTGGATAGTCGTTCTTTTCTTATCAATAGCTTGCAATTAATTCACCTACTTTCATTTCTTGTTCGCTGTTATTTTCATGTTGCTCATATAATTTGTACAATTGCTCTACCGAGATCAGCTGAGATAAAGTGTCAATTTTGATTACACCATGATTTAAGCCAATGATTCGCTGGGCATATTCTTTTGCCAGTTCTACATGATGCAAGGTCATAATAAGAGTAAGATTTTCCTCCTCTTTTAAACGTTGCAGTAAATTCATAATCGAGTGAGCTGTTTTAGGGTCTAAACTTGCTACAGGTTCATCAGCGAGAAGAATAGTTGGTTGTTGAATAAGTGATCTCGCAATGGCTACCCTCTGTCTTTGTCCACCACTTAGTTGATCCACTCTTTTATGCCGATATTCATAAATGCCAACTTTATTTAGATAATATTCGGCTAATTCACGATCTTCTTTACTGAATATTTTGAAAAATGATTTTACTGTCGAGGTATACGCAAGTCTGCCACAAAGAGCATTATCAAGAACCGTCATTCGATTTACTAGATTAAAATTTTGAAAGATAAAACCAATATTTTTCCGGAAGGCTTGTAATGATTTTGGTTGTGTTGGAATAGGTTGCCCATTAATCGTCAATACGCCTGACGTTGGTCGCTCAAAACCATTTAAACATCTTAACAAAGTAGATTTCCCAGCTCCACTAGGACCTAATAAAGCTATTATTTCACCATTAGAAATAGTTAGATTGATATCTTTCAGTACAGTTTCATTGTTAAAATTCTTTTTTAAGGTTTGAATGTTAATCATTCATATATTCCTCCAAAATTGATCTGTTATTCCATCTTGCTTAAATCAAGGTTTAATAACTTAGCTAATTCACGTAACCCATCATACTCGTTATCTTCTACACTAGTAAATCCTTGAGCTTCCTTAAAGGAGTCTAGAATTTCTGGAGCATTTTTATCCATCTCAATAAATGCTGTTCTTATTTTCTCAATCGTTTCTGCATCTAAAGCGCTGCGTGCTACAATAGGCTGAGTTGGAATTTTTTCAGATTCACCTAAAGTGACTGTATTCTTGGTCATCTCTTTTTGTTTCATATCTTCATATATATTAACGGCCACAAAAGCTGCATCTACTTTGTTATTTTCTACAGCAAGCACAGAGGCATCGTGTCCTCCACTATAAATAACCTCTTTTAAATCCTTATCTGGATCAATTTCATTGTCCAATAACCATTTTCTTGGAACTAAATTTCCAGAAGAAGATGCTGGGTCGACAAAAGCTACTGTTTTACCCTTTAAATCTTTAACAGATTTAATGCTAGAATCATTTTGAGTAATAAGTAAGCTTGTATAAAACTTATCTCCCGTTTTTTTACTGATTTCAGCTACTAATGGTTCTACTTTCGTTTGGTCTGCTGCTAAAATATAAGAGAAAGCACCTAAGCGCGCAATATCAATTTTATCGTTTTTCATCGCTTCAATAACTGCTGTATAATCATTAGCTAAAAATAATTCAACGTTCATGCCTGTTTCTTTTTCTAAATACTCTGCTACAGGTTCATACATTGCAGAAACATCCGCGTTGTCGTCTGTTGGAATAACTCCCATTTTGATAGTTTCTTGCTTCTCTGTATTAGCTTCATTAGTTTGACTACAAGCAGCAACACTTAATAAACAGATTACGGCTAAGATTGCAGTTACTATTTTTTTCATCATTTTACCTTCTCTCCTTGATCATTAAATATCGACATAAGAACGCTTATAACATCTTCCTTTGTTAACGCGATAGGATTATTATCCATCCGCCCTTTAGTAAAGGCATTTTCAGCTATAGATTCAATAATTTTCGGATTAGCATTGTAATCTTTAAGATTACTTGAGAAACCAGCACATTCATAAATATGCTCAATAAACTGTTGAACTTCTTTACAATGATTTACACCGAATGCTTCAAATAATTGATCTTTCTCAATAATTTTCTTAAGATTTAATTCCATTATTTTAGCTAGGGTTAAGCTTGCTGCTACACCGTGATCTATTCTAAGATTCAAAGTAAGAGGATAAGAAATGGAATGACATGCCGTCGTCCTTGTATTGCTAAAAGCTAATCCAGCATATAAACTTCCTAAAGCAATTTCATTTCTTAATTGAATATCATTAGGTCGATTTAATACTTTTTCCAAGCTGCCTACAATACGTTTTATTGCTTCTAGCGAATATACTCTTGATATTTCATTAGAGTTCTTTGACCAGTAAGCCTCTGTAGCATGACATAAAGCGTCAAGTGCTGTTGAAGCCGTTAATTTTTTCGGTAATGTTGTTGTAAGCGCAGGATCGATAATAGCGGTATGTGCATACAACTTTTCACAATCTATTGATAATTTCACTCCTCTAGTTCGATCCCAAATAGTAGCCCAGCAAGTCACTTCTGAACCTGTGCCTGATGTAGTCGGTACTCCAATCCATGGAACGATGTTTTCATTTTCTACATAGCTTTTTTGCTCAATCACTGATCGAAGTGTATTAGTAGAACCAATTTCCATATGAGCTAATGCGGACAAAGATTTCGAAATATCTAAAATACTCCCTCCGCCAACACCGATGATGCATTGGAAATCAAAGTTTTTAGTTTCTAAATAATAATGAAATATATCTTCAATATCAGGATTAGAAATTTCTATTTCGATATGTTTAACGTTAAATTTTTCAAGACACTTAACTAAGGTATAAGCAGGTAGAGAATCTGAGAAATCTCCACCTCTAGTAAGAAGCACAATATTTCTTACTTGAGGGCCAAGATTTTTCAACATATTTTCAATTACATCGATACGATCTATTACTACCTTTACTGGATTATAGAAGTTTCCCATTGTTCCATTTCCCTTCTTTTTGTATATTCGTGAGGATAAACCCCTTGTTGCAATAAATCATTTATTCTTTCAATGGATTCAGGTAACTCCTTAATTGAATTAATGACGAAATGAGCACCAGCTTGATAGAATTTCGTTCTAGCTGCTTCCATACTCATGACAAGATCAGTTTGATTCATGTAATTTATTTCTCTCTCACTAAAACCATGGAGGCTGCTTCCTAAAATGACTCCAACACTCCACATCCCTGCATGTATGCCTTCTTGAATATCAGATACTGTGTCGCCTACTTTAATCATTTTTTGCATCCCATTAATGTCTAACTGAATCGCATTTTCATAACACATGTAAGGAAATGGACGCCCCTTGCCGACTGCCTCTGATGTAATCCTAATATCCGGTTTATAACCATATTGGGCTGCTTCTTCAGCTACAATATCCAACATTTCTTTCGTATAACCACTCGTTGAGCCTATTTTAATCCCTTGTTTACGTAGCTGATTTACTACATCAATTATTCCTTCGATTGGTTTTGCAAATGACCTAAGATTAGAAAATAAAATGGGTTCGAATCTCATATACAGCTCATCTATATCCTCTTTCCCCGGATATTTATCGTATTTTGCTCTCCATTGCGTTTTTATGCTACGTAATTGGCATAGTTCATAAATATGATCCCACTTATTCATTCCCATCGGTCCTCTAACCTCTTCGGAAGTGACGACAATTTCTCTTTCTTTAAAGATTTCTATAAATACATTCATTGGAGCTAAACAACCATAATCTACCGTCGTTCCTGCCCAATCAAAAACGACTGCTTCAACTTTTTCACTCAATAGCTTCACCTGCTTTGTTATTTTTTGCTTCACAATGCAAGATTAATCCGTTTTTTGCAGTTTTACAATGAGTTTTACGCTTTATTCATATAACATTAACGTTTTTTACATAGAAAACATGGACTTTTCACTTTACAAACTGCTTTTTTTTGCTTTATTTTGCTTTTTTATAATAAATGTTAATATTTAATTAAGGGACGATAACTATTTTTATCAAATGAATATAAATCGGAGGACAGAAATTTGTTACAAGAACACCGGCATCAAAAAATTGAATCTTTTTTAAAACAACACAAAGCTGTAAAAGCTGCTGAACTTGCATCATTATTAAACGTATCTATAGACACCGTTCGCAGGGATTTCGAAACGCTTGAGAAAAAAGGAACAATAAAGAGAGTTCATGGAGGTGCTATTTTAAAACAAAGTAATACTAATGTTTTAAATAAACTTTTTAATGAAAGAGAAGTCAAAAATTTAGAAAACAAACAAGAAGTTGCTGCATTAGCAGTTGAATTAATTGAAGAAGGACAAGCAATTGCTCTAAACGGCGGGACAACTACAATTGAGATAGCAAAAGTATTAGTGGAAAAATTTCAAAGGTTAACGATTATTACAAATGATATTCGTATTTTAAGTATTCTTGGAGCTAATAAACATTTCAACGTTATCCTTTCTGGTGGGTTTTTTAATCCAGAAGAGTACACCCTATACGGAAAACAGTGTGAAGAGATTCTTGCCAATTTTAATATTGATATCGCTTTTATTACTGTAAATGGATTATCACTTGAAAACGGTTTAACAGATTTTAGAATTCATGAAGTAGGAGTTATACAAACGATTCTCTCACGAACAAAATATAAAGTTGTAGCAGCAGATTCATCAAAATTTGAAACATCCTCTTATATTAATGTTTGTCCATTAAAGGAAATTGATCTTATCGTTACGGATCGTTCAATCCCTTCAAATATAGTAGAAGATTATAACAAGGCTAATATTCGAATCCTTTCCCCTCACTAAATTACGTAGCCATGAAAAAAGCAGCCAGATGTTTAATCTGACTGCTTTCTCATACTTATAATATTGGCGATAACAATCTCGATAACGATTCCTTCATACGGATTTTTTTAGAACGTTTTTCATACAATTCCATCGTTAACTCTGTGGACACTTCGAGATCTTTATAAAAAACGTCTGTCAGCGTCTGGGCAATACTTTCATCATAAATGAAGGCATTGACTTCAAAATTCAATTTAAAGCTTCTTACATCAATATTGGCTGTGCCAACTGATGAAACTTCTTCATCTACTACAATCATTTTGGCATGAATAAAACCGTTATCATAAATATATACTTGTGCTCCAGTCTTTAATAACTCCCCTGCATAATACGTCGTCGCCCAGTACACAAACACATGATCTGGCTTATTCGGAATCATAAGCTTCACGCTAATTCCCGAAAGACTCGCAATTCTTAGTGCATCTAACAAGCTGGAATCTGGAATAAAGTATGGCGTTTGAATCAAAATCGACTTTTTCGCCGATGTAATTAATTTAATATAACCGTTTTTAATTTGTTCCCATTCTGAGTCTGGGCCGCTTGTGACAATTTGTAAACCGATAGAGCCATTTGGTTCAAGCACAGGAAAATAATTTGGTTGATACACAATATCATGATGTTTAGACGCTTGATTCCAATCGAGAATAAACCGAGTTTGAATCGCATATACCGCTGAACCCTCCATCCGTAAATGGGTATCGCGCCAATAGCCGAATTTTTGAACTAATCCTAAATACTCATCCCCTACATTAAAGCCTCCCACATAGCCAATTTTCCCATCAATAATGACTAATTTCCGGTGATTACGAAAATTAAGACGCGGATTAAAAAACTTTACTTTAGACGGAAAGAACACTTCCACTCGTCCACCGGCTTCGCGAAACTCTTTAAAAAACTTCTTCTTCAACGTTCGTGATCCCAAATCATCATATAATACACGAACTTTAACCCCTTCTTTAACCTTAGCTGTTAACGCTTCAATAAACCGCTTCCCTAAGCAATCATTTTGAATAATATAATACTGAATATGTATATGATTTTTCGCTTGCGCAATATCTTTAAACAATTGCTCGAACTTTTGCTTACCATCCGTAAAAATTGAAACTTCATTATCTTCCGTTAACACGGCATCATTTGTCCATAAATGCATATAAATTAAATCGCGATAGTCTCTAGTTGAATCATTCCTAAATAAAAACTGGTTATTTGTCAAGCCCGTTAACTGTTGATCTAAAATCTTTTCAATTCCAATTTTCTTCTTATCCTCCCAATGAAATAAATGGGAACGGCGTAATGTGCGTCCAAATAAAAGGTAAAGAACAAAGCCAGCAACAGGTAAAAAATATAACACTAATAACCAAGCCCATGTTGTACTCGGCTCTCTTCTTTCAATAAAAATAACAATCGTCGCAAACAAAAGATTTAAAATGAGAATTAAAATAAGGAAAATCGATGTAATTGACATAGTAAAATCCTCACAAACAAGTTTTATCTTCTCTGTTAAGGATAACATTCATTCTTTATTAAAAAAAGGAATAAACGTCGTTTCATAAGGACCATTTCACTAAAAGAAAATAAGAGGCCCTCCAAAAACATGAAAAGCCTCTTTTTATAACAGCAAAAAATCAGGTAACTCCATTATTGCTCACACAATATCGAGCCATATTTTTATTGTTGTCACGGAAATTAAGAGCGCAAGGAGCACTTGCAAAACCTTTGTATTCATTTTTTTACCTGCTTTTGCACCAAGCGGAGAGGCAAGTAAGCTTGCAATAATCATAATAACAGCTGGATATAAATCGACTTGTCCAGTAGATACTTTACCAACTGTTGAGCCAATAGATGAAATAAACGTAATCGCTAAGGAAGAAGCAATCGTCATCCTTGTCGGAATTTTTAACACGGTCAACATAATCGGCACAAGTAAGAAAGAGCCTGCGGCACCGACAATTCCTGAACCAATTCCAACAATAAACGCCAATCCTGTTGCTAGCCATTTATTAAATGTAACTTGATCAAATGATTGGTCGTCTATATTCTTCTTCGGTATAAACATCATGACAGCAGCAATCAAGGCAAGAATACCATAAATGACATTAATCCCCGATTCGGACATCCAGCGTGATCCATAGCTTCCAATGAAGCTTCCTAATAAAATACTAATTCCCATATAGCCGATGAGTGTTTTATTTAAATAGCCGCCTTTTCGATAAACCCAAACACCGCCAATCGTGGCAAACAATACTTGTACGGCACTAATACCGGATACTTCATGGGAGCTAAATGCTGTAATGCCAAATAGAGGTGGAATATAGAGCAGCATCGGATACTTAATGATGGACCCGCCGATTCCAACCATCCCTGAAAGATAGGAGCCGATAAATCCAATTAGAAAAATAACAATCATAAATCCTATATCCATTTTAAACTCTCCCTTTAAGAAAAGGGACCAAATAAGGGTCCCTTTTCAAATTGATTCTGTATAAACCAACAATAAGCTTTACAGAGTAAAGGTTGTTTTTTATCCCACACTTAACGGGCAGTAGGACCCCCACCTCAAGCTTGTGAGGAACCAAAGAAGAGAGGTGGGGGACAACTGCCCGTAAAGGTCCGATTGGTGAGATAAAGTGAAACTTACCTTTGCGGTTTTCAAAGGTAAGCTTTCACCAATCAGGTTCATACGGTCACTTGGTTGAAGCGAAGCGGAGATCTTAGTGACCGTAGAACGTGACTAACCATCAGTGGGGGATGAAGTCCCCCCCCACTGATGGAAGTTTCACTTTATCTTACAGCACAGCGGTTAGGGCCAATCTCCATTTCTCTTTGCTCTTCTTTATCCGGTGTGATTTTTCCCATATTGACTTCACGAATTTGTTGATACGCATTTGGTTGTGGTGGAAGATTCTCCGATACAACGCTTCGGAATACCGCTTCATCTTCCATATTTAATCCATGATTTTCAGCAAATAGTTTACCTAATTTCTCAGAAACCGTACCATCTTCATTAAGCTCGCTCACAATCATGAAATGAGCTGGTAGAACAAGTAACTCATCCGATAGTGCACGGTAACGTTTATATAATGTTTCACGTAAATCCCCCACCCAATCGTCTGCTAAGCCTGCTAAATCAGGACGACCAATCGAATCAATGAAAAGGATATCTCCTGATAATAAATATGTGTTATCAACTACAAAGGAAGTAGAACCAATTGTATGCCCTGGAGAGTATAGTGCTTCAATTGAAATAGCTGTCCTTCCAATCATTACTTCATGGCCGCCTTCCAGCTTGTTATAGTCAAACGTTACCTCAGCCGCATCTTTTGTAGGTAACCAATAACTCGCACCTGTTTCTTTCGCAATGACTCGGCCGCCAGAAATATGGTCTGCATGTAAATGTGTGTCAAATACATGCTTAATAGTTGCTTGTTTTTCTTTAGCAAAATGAAGGAACACATCCGTCATTCTTGTCGCATCAATCACAGCAGCTTCACCATCTGAAATGACCATATAAGAAAGACAGCCTTTTCCAATACGAACGAATTGATAAATCTCGCCACCGTCTTTTAAATCCCCAACCCGCACTGGTTCTAAATGTTCACTCCAAGCTTTCATACCACCCTGTAAATAGCTAACATCTCGCCCAGCTTCAGAAAGCATGTCAGCTACCATGACCGAAGATCCTTCTTTGGCACAAACAACTAGAATGTCTTGATCAGTCGGAAGCTTCGGCAGTAATTCTTCTACTCCGTCTAATAAGTCAAAGTAAGGAATATTTAAATGTGCGAAATTAGCTCCTTCCACTTTCCAATCTTCAAAATCACTTGCATTTCGTACATCTAAAATAAAAAGTGGCTCTTTATTAAAAATCTTTTTCGTTACTTCCTTAGCTGTCATTGGTTGATAAGCCATCTAATATACCCCCAATAGTATTTAAACGTGTATTTTTTTACTACTCCCATTAACTAGGAGTAGTCATTTACTTCAGATTAACAGCAAGTCAATCTCCTCAATGAGTAAAGCTTTCCTTTATGCTTTATAACGATTCCGTTGCCCCAGTCCATTGACTCATTCCAGGCACGACATTTATAACATTGTGAAAGCCTTGTTTCGCTAATTGTTGAGCCGCCAAATCACTTCGGTTTCCGGTACGACATACCACATAAATTTCAGCCTCTTTATTTAACGAAGATGCTTCTTTTTCTAAATCTCCTAGCGGAATAGATACAGCACCAGGTATATGAGTAAATGCATACTCTGCTGCTTCACGAACATCTACAATAATGAAGGAGGAATCATCTAACTTCTCAGCCAACTCTTCATTTGAAATTACATAAGGATGTTTTTTCTCTGTTTCTTCTTCTCCGTTAGACTTACGTAAATAATGCTTTAAGACTGAACCTTCTTCAATAATTCCAATATATTGATGCCCACTGCTAGCAGCCCAAGCCTGTAAATCTGCTTTAGACCCTTTATCTGTCGCTAGCACTTCTAAAACTTGCCCTGGTTCCATCGCATTCATCGCTTTTTTTGTTTTCACGATGGGCATTGGACAAGCTAATCCTGTTGCATCAAGTGTTACATTTGTTTGAATAGCCATTTCAAGCCTCCCATTATACCTACACGGGTATATTTTAAATTAAAATTTTTTATTTCATACTTCATAAGCAATCACCCATGACTGATGGAAATTTCACTTTATTCTACATCGCCGTCCCAAGCAAGCATGCCGCCACCCATGTTTATCACCTTAAATCCTTGATGTTCTAGAAATAATGAAGCTTGAGCACTGCGTCCACCCGAACGACAAACGATAATATATTCTTTCGTTTTATCTAAATCTTGAAGACGAAATTCTAATAAACCAAGGGGAATATGAAGAGCGGTAGGAATTTTCCCCTCTGCCACTTCCGTTGCTTCACGTACATCAATTAAATGTAGTTGTTCCCCTTTTTCTAAAAGAGACTTCACTTCTTCCGCTGAAATAGTTTTCATTATACTCCTCCTCATTTAAATAAATAAATTGATATGTCCCTCTTCCGCATCGGCTAAATAGGCAGCTACTCCTGCATACTCAATACCTTCTAACAATTCTTCTTGCTGTAAGCCAAGCAAATCCATCGTCATCGTACAAGCTACTAACTTCACGTCTTGCTCCTGAGCCATTTCAATTAATTGTGGTAAAGTCATCGCGTTATGCTTTGCCATTACATGTTTAATCATTTTTGGACCGAATCCTGCAAAATTCATTTTAGAAATGCCCATTTTATCTGCTCCACGCGGCATCATTTTTGCAAACATCTTTTCAATAAATCCTTTATTTACTTTCACTTCTTCCTCTTTACGAAGCGCGTTCAATCCCCAAAATGTATGAAAAATTGTCACTTCATGATCATAGGCCGCTGCTCCATTCGCAATAATATAAGCTGCCATCGCTTTGTCGTAATCTCCACTAAACAAGACAATCGTTGTTCTTTTCTTTTCAGTCACTTGTTTACCCCCTCGTATACATATACCCCTATGGGTAATATAAAACATAAAAAAATTAATGCTTTTTAATTAAAAATTGAATTACATCATTTTCTTCTGTTACTTCTATTAATTCGTGACCCGTTGATTTAGTCCAAGCTGCAAAGTCATTTTTTGATCCTTTATCCGTTGTATGCACTTCAAGAATTTGTCCTTCTTCTAACTCTTGAATCGCTTTTTTCGCTCGAACAATTGGCATTGGACACGCTAAACTTTTTGCATCTAAAAATTTATCTACTTTCATATTTCATTCCTCCAAATGTTATTTTATACCCCATAGGGTATATTATATATAAAATAAAAAAGGTTGCAAGCCTTTTTTTATTTTATCTACTTTTCACAAGTAGATTTACTGCCTCTTTGACAAGCTCTTCAGGATTTTTATCACCTGTTTCATTTGCCATACGAACACATTCCACAAGATTAGAACTAACAATTACACCAATTGTACGATCGATCGCGGAACGTGTGGCTGAAAGCTGTGTTACAACATCTTTACAGTCTTTATCCTCTTCCATCATTTTCAGAATACCGCGAAGTTGACCTTCAATTCGCTTGACCCGATTTTTCACTTGAGCATCATATTCCATACGTAACGGCCTCCTTTACTGCTTGTATGTAGGTTACCCTATTATACAAGCTCATTATGAAAGAAAACTACTACACTCAATATATACCCTTATAGGTATATTGTCAATATTTAAAGTTTCAATATATGTTTTAGTTTTTACACAATAAAATATCTCCTAAATCAGCCTATTCGCTAATATTAGGAGATATCGTTAACCACTCACAAAGAGGTTGGACGTTTTATTTCAAACGTTTGACCTAATTTACTGTAATAGTTTCCAGCTAGCCGGGCTACAGGCTGTAATGCTTCAGCGTTTATTCGGCCCGCTTGATAGAGCGATGGTTCGATATGATAACAAACGATTTTGCCAATTAATAAATCGCAACCCACTTCCCCACTTTGGCCTCCAAGCGGAATCGCTTCTTCCAGCTTACATTCAAAGCGAATTTTTGCTTCTTTCACAGCAGGTACAGCAATTCGTTCGCTCTTCACTAACGTAAAATTAGTTCGTGATAACTCACTTTCGTCTGCTGGAAGTTCAGCCGCTGTTTCATTCACATCCACAACGATGTCTTCATCAACAATATGAACGACAAACTCTTTTAACTTTAATGCATTTCTTGCGGTGTCTTTCATCGCTCCATTTTTTCGTTGAACCGATACCGAAATAAGCGGGGGATTGGCACTAACAATATTAAAATAACTAAACGGCGCGGCATTCACCACTCCTTCGTCCGATTGTGTCGTGACAAACGCAATTGGACGGGGAATAATACTCCCCGTTAAAAATTTATAATTCTCTCTTTCACTCATACTTTCTGGAGTAATAGAAATCATCTGTAACCCCCTCTTTATTATGGCTTAACTAAAAATTTTTTTGAAACCAACTAGCGGCTGCCTCTACTTCAGAACGAGTCAGCTGATGACCATAGTTTTCCCAAAGTACATCTACATCCACACGGGCTGATTGAAGCAATTCTATTAATTCTTCTGTTTCACGAGCTGGACAAATTGGATCATTTTTACCTGCTGCAATAAAGACCTGTACTTGAGAAAGTGTTGGTAATTCCAGACCACGTCGAGGTACCATTGGGTGATGAAGAATCGCTCCTTTTAAAGCGTTCTTATAATGGAATAATAAGCTAGCTGCAATATTGGCACCATTTGAATAGCCGATTGCTACAACATTACTACGATCAAATTCATATTCTTTCGCTGCAGCATCTAGAAACTCTTGTAATTCTTTCGTACGGAAAACTAAATCTTCTTCATCAAAAACTCCTTCTGCTAAACGACGGAAAAAGCGCGGCATGCCGTTTTCTAACACATTTCCTCGTACACTTAAAACAGAAGAGTCGGGAGATACCATTTCCGCTAATGGTAATAAATCCGTTTCCGTACCACCTGTTCCATGTAAAAGCAGCAATACAGGTGCATTCGGATTGCTCCCTTGTTTATAAATATGTTTCATGGTCATATTATATCCTCCTCAAGAACTCGCGGAATAGCTGGTAAAAGCGTTTTCTCTAAAAATTCTCGTTTTTCCTCTAACCATGGCGGCAGCATTAATTTGCTTCCCAATGTTTCCTTCGACTCATCACGAGTAAATCCTGGCGGGTCTGTCGCAATTTCAAACAGAATACCGCCTGGTTCACGGAAGTATATTGCGTCAAAATATTGACGGTCCTTAAATGGTGTTACCCCAATACCAAAGCTGCTTACATGCTCCCGCCATTCCTTATGATCATCAAAATCATTGGCACGCCAAGCAATATGATGCACGGTTCCAACCCCCATTTGTCCCATTGGTAAAGTCGATTTCTTCACATCAATGATATTCCCGATATCTCCTGTTGCTTGAAAGCGAACAAACTCTCCTTCTTCCCCAACCTTTTGAAGACCCATCACATTTTCTAACACTTGCATTGTTTTTTCAGGATTTGCAGTTAATAAAACAGCTCCCCCAAATCCTTTAATCGCTTGCTCCGCCTGTACACCGCCAAATGTCCATTCACTGTTCTGTCCAGATTGACGAGCAACTAGCTCTAAATGTAAGCCATGTGCATCATTAAATTTAAGAAATTCTTCGCCGAAACGTGTCACTTTTTTAAAGGCAATCTTAAATTTCGCTAATCGATTTTCCCAAAAATCTAAAGCCCCTTCTGGAACGACATACGTAGTAGTTTCAACCTGCCCTGAGCCAATACGTCCCTTATAAGCCTCTGGCCAAGGGAAGAAGGTAATAATCGTTCCGGGCGAGCCTGCTTCATTTCCAAAATACAGGTGATACGTACCTGGGTCATCAAAGTTTACCGTTTTTTTCACAAGGCGCATCCCTAATACACCTGCATAAAAGTCTACATTTTCCTGCGGATTACCGACTATAGCGGTAATATGATGGATGCCTGTTGTTTGCTTATTCATGTACGTACTCCTCTCCATATTCTATCTTATTCTTCAACAGTTGTGTTTAATGGTTTTAAGTGCGCTTCAATTTCCGCTCGTTTCGATTCTAAAAACGGTGGTAAAGAAAGAGATTCACCTAAGTGCTCTAATTCTTCATCTGTTGCAAATCCAGGTCCATCCGTAGCTAGTTCAAATAAAATGCCATTTGGCTCTCTAAAATAAAGCGAACGGAAGAAGAAGCGATCAACAAATCCGGAATTTGCATATCTAGCATAATTCACTCGTTCAATCCATTGTTGCAATTCTTCTTCATTATCAACTCGGAATGCTACGTGATGCACGCCGCCTCGTCCTAAATATTCTGGCGGTAGATCATTTCTTTTCTCAATATGAATTTCAGCACCTGTTCCGCCTTCTCCTGTTGCATACACTTCAATACTCCCTTGTCCTGCTACAAGCGCTGGGTAGGAGCCAACTTTTCGAAAACCTAACACGTCTGTTAATACTTCTGCTGTCGGGTTAATAATCGGTACCGTTAATTTAATCGGCCCTAAACCAAGAATCGCAAACTCTTTTGGAATTGGACTTTTATCCCACGGTACACCACCGGCAACCCCTTTGTTCGTTTCATCTGATACTAAAAGCAATCTTTGACCTTCTGGATCTTTAAACGAAAGAACTTTCCGATTAAAGCGCTCACCAATCTCTTCATGCTCTACTCCATACTCTTCAAAACGTTTTTTCCAAAATTGCAGTGCCGCATCGTTTGCTACACGTAAAGACGTTTCAGAAATACTATTATTTCCTTCGTGCACGCGTGCTGCTTGTGGAATTTCAAAAAACGTTAATTCCGTTCCAGGTGAACCTACTTCATCTCCGTAAAATAAATGATAAACACGAATATCATCTTGATTGACAGTCTTTTTAATTAAGCGTAATCCTAATGTTTTTGTATAGAAATCATAGTTTGCAGCAGCATCTGCCGTAATCGCTGATAAATGATGAATTCCTTTGAGTTGCATGTATAATCCCTCCATATTCCATAACCACTTAAATAGTTCAAATTAAAATATCTTGATTTAAAGATAATTCTTTTTTATGAAAATGTCAACACTCTCTCTTTAATTAAGTAAAAGCTTCACTGTATAGTATATAATAAACAACAAACTAAAGGAGATTCATAATGACTGCACATCATTTTCATTTACAAGCACACTGGCCTGATGGCAGAAATGGTTCAGGGACTATTTCATCCGGCCAGTTACAAACAAAAGTAAGTATCCCGCCAGAAATGGATGGACCTGGAATTGGTACAAATCCAGATGAAATGCTGCTAGGAGCTGCGGCAACCTGCTATATCATTACACTGGCCGCAATGTTAGAGCGAAGTAACATTGAAAAAACAGATTTACATATGAATTCAGAGGGCATTGTTGATGTAACAAACGGAGTGTTTACTTATAAAAAAATTATCCATCGACCGACTCTCACTCTTTCCTCAATGGCAACCGAGCGGGATAGAGAAAGGGCAAAAAAGCTAGCCATAAAAGCAGAATCTTCTTGCATGATTTCAAAAGCACTAAAAGGAAATGTAGATATCGAATTAGAGCTCACACTATTGTAATGAAACAAGCCAGGTCATCATTTACAACCTGGCTTGTTTTTACACATCAATGTCTTAGTTTTTGCTCTACTTGCTGACAAACTTCATCCGCAGTCAGACCATTCGCTTCAATGACTGACCCTTTAATAGATGTCGTTTGTTCACCAAGCACATTGCTGTCTAACCCCGTAACAACACAACAATCTACATTTTGTGCATCTGATTCCTGTTTTAGTTCAACAATGTCGTAACCCTTTGCACGCAATGCGTCTTGCACATTCGTTAATGATTGCTCTACACCAATTTTTGACATAATAAGGTTACACCTCCTCTTTGTTAAATTGTCCATTTTTTCTTTTATCTATGTATCCAAATAAAAGGCCAACTCCAAGTGAATGAAGTTGGCCTAAACGATTAAAAATATTTCTTTTTCCAAAAAATAAAAGCGACCGTTCCCGCTAAACCTAAAGCAATCATCAAAGTAAACATGAAAGCATGCTGATTATGCGAGAATGGCAAATCAACATTCATACCGAAAAAGCTAGCGACCATCGTTGGCAACGTTAAAATAATTGTAACCGAGGTCAAAAACTTCATCGCATTGTTTACATTATTAGAGATAATAGAAGCAAAAGCTTCCATCATTCCATTCAAAATCGATGTATATACTTCGGTCATCTCAATTGCCTGGTTCGTTTCAATAATTACATCTTCTAATAATTCTTTATCTTCTTCATACATTTTTAAATAATTGAAGCGAAGAATTTTATCTAACACTACTTTATTAGATTTTAAGGAAGTCGTAAAATAGACTAAACTTTTTTCCAATGCTAAAAATGTGTATAACTCCTTATTTTTCATCGATTGATGAAGCTCTCGTTCTGATTCGGTTGTCATTTTATTAATTTGCTTTAAATAGCGTAAATAATATAATGAAATCTCAAATAATAATTGCAGTGCAAACCTTGTTTTTTTATTTGTATAAAATTGTTTAATTTTATTATTTTTAAAGTTTGCTAAAATAGGAGTATCTTTAAGGGAAATCGTAACAAAGCAATCGGGAGTAAAAATCATCCCAATTGGAATCGTTTCGTAAATGCGCGAACCCGCTTCATCATGTGTCATATAAGGATAGTCAACGATAAGCAGTAAATGATCGTCTTCCCTTTCAATCCGTGGACGTTCCTCATCATCAAGAGGATCCTTCATAAAATCCATCGGCAATTGTAGTTTCACACAAACTTCATTAATTTCAGCCTCTGTCGGTGCAATCATATTCACCCAAGAACCTTTAACAATTTCATCAACAGTTATTAATTCTCGGTTTTCCATTGTTTTGAAAATTTCTATCATCTGCTCGACCTCCTCTTCTTTAAAGAGAAAGCCTATTTATCTGTCTGTTCGAGAGGATACTCTGAGAAGAATATGCAAACTCGATTCTTTAGAATAAGATAAGCTTTCTCATACCTACTGGGTTCAGGATCGTAAGAACTTCCACCCATCGTATCACATCTCCTCCCTGTTGATTCTTCTATCTTAATGCTAATATTTTCAAAGTACAACCGTGAATTCATACATATACTCAAAAATAATCAACCCACCGATCAATTATTTTCCATTATTCATGTTCTGTCATACGACTTTGAGCTAATTTCCGTCGAAATGCTGCTGTTTTTTGTAGTAATCGATTTTTCAAGAAAAATCCAATAAAAAAGGTTATCATAAAAAACAAAAACAAAATCAACACATCTATGTTCACAACGCTCCAAATCATTCCTCCAACAGTTTCTCGTAATAAACTAATTGCATACGTAAAAGGCAAGTACGGATTGATAAATTGAAAAAATGGCGGAGTCACTTTTCTAAACGAGAAAGCCCATTACGGTGCGATAGCACCCCACTTTAGGGATGAGATGATAGTGAGGTCAAATACGGAGTACCACTGTAAACTGTAAGGTTTCGCGGTACTTCAAGTAGTTGAAAATTCCACTATCTTTATTTTTATATACCTGTTGCAGTTAAGATAATAAACTGATAAAATATAGATATGGAAAAATATAGAAAAACAAAAACAACTGTATCATTGATTACCTATCATTTTGTATTCTGTCCTCGATATAGGAGGAAGATATTTCTTGATGCCAAAGTTGAACAGAGATTTAAGGAAATGACACATGAAATATGTGAATCATTGAAAATAAAAATGATTGCTTTAGAATGTGACAAAGATTATGCACACATATTTTTAAATCCACTACCAACATTAAGTCCATCAGACATTATGGCAAAGATTAAAGGGGTGACATCTAAACAGTTGCGTGAAGAATTTCCGCACCTACGACATTTGCCAAGTTTGTGGACACGTTCTTATTTTGTTTCAACTGCTGAAAATGTATCAAGGCAAACAATTAAACGCTATGTTGAACAGCAAAAAACGAGGGGGTGAAATCATGTCGCAAATGATCACAGTAAAAATCAAATTGCTACCTACAAAAGAACAAGCGTCTATCTTGACTGAAATGAGTAAAACGTATATTTCAACAATTAATGACCTTCTATCTGAAATGGTGAAAGAAAAGGCAATCACCAAGAAATCCAGTAAGAATGTTGATGTGCTTCTACCAAGTGCTGTGAAAAATCAAGCAATCAAAGATGCTAAAAGTGTTTTTAAGAAGGCAAAGAAATCTAAATCCGAAACTGTTCCAGTATTAAAGAAACCTATGTGTATTTGGAACAATCAAAACTATTCTTTTGACTTCACTCATATTTCAATGCCCATTATGGTTGATGGAAAGGCCAAGAAAACACCTATTCGTGCCTTATTAGTTGACAAAGATAACCGTAACTTTGACTTGCTTAAACATAAATTAGGTACACTTCGTATCACGAAAAAATCAGACAAGTGGATGGCACAAATATCCGTCACTATTCCTACTGTTCAAAACACAGGATGGAAAGTGATGGGTGTCGATTTAGGGTTGAAAGTACCTGCTGTCGCTGTAACAGATGATGAAAAAGTACGCTTCTTTGGGAATGGCAGACAAAACAAATATAAAAAACGCAAATTTCGTTCTGAACGTAAAGCATTAGGTAAAAATAAAAAATTAAAGGCTATTCGTACTTCAAAAAACAAAGAACAACGTTGGATGGAAGATCAAGATCACAAAGTTAGCCGTGCCATTGTTAATTTTGCTAAAGAAAATAAGATTTCTGTCATTCGCTTAGAACAATTAGCGAATATTAGACAGACGACAAGAACCAGTCGTAAAAACGAAATGAATTTGCACACATGGTCATTTTATCGCCTATCTCAGTTCATTGAATATAAAGCAAATTTAGAAGGTATCCAAGTTGAGTATGTGAATCCTGCCTATACAAGTCAATCATGCCCTAAATGTTCTGAAAAGAATAAGGCACAAGACAGAAAGTATAAGTGTAAATGTGGATTCGAGAAACATAGAGACATAATTGGTGCTATGAATATTCGATATGCACCTGTGGTTGATGGTAATAGTCAATCAGCCTAAGATGCTATATGCACTGTCTTAGGAGGGGCAATGAGATGCCCTCGCCTTGCAGGCTGTTCAAAGCAGAAATGAATTGCGAACGCTTAGTCATGCAAGAATCCCACCCTTTAAACCGTAAGGTTTAGGGCTTGCGACTTTAGTCGTGGGAGTCTCAACAACGGAAATAATGATTGACTGTAAAATACCTATACAAAAGAAATTTAGATAACGCCCAACATAAATTTGGTAAGATTTATACGTTCCCTCTAGATCCTGAATATCTACTCCAAAAATAGAAACGATTACAAGACCTGCAAACCAAAGAGCTAACGTTGTAAAAAATGGTGACATCGCTGAACCATAGTTAGGGATTGGAAATAGTTTATGTTCAGTTAACAACACAGGTTCCGCAAAAAAAAATCATTAGGCCAAGTATACCTAATGATTTTTATATTTAGCTGCTAGATTGTTTAATAAGGCTTTTTTTGATAAAAGAAATTAGGCTTTACCTTTTGATTGCGATATGGCCTATGAAAGATATGAGTGGTTGCAGGTGAAACAGGTGGAATTAGCCATGTCCAATCTCCTGTTGTATTCCGTCCACATGCTGTTTCTTTTTCTTCAAAATGTTTAAATTGCTTGGCTGCATTATGATGATCCACTATACTTACGCCCGCTTCTTTAAAGGAATGCAGCACAGCCACATTTAATTCAACTAGCGCGCGATCTTTCCAAAGTGTTGCATCACGTTTAATATCGAGCCCCATCCTTTTTCCAATTTGCGATAACATATTATAGCGACCCTCATCCGCAAAATTTCGCGCTCCAATTTCCGTTCCCATATACCAACCGTTAAATGGTGCAGCTGAATACTTAATTCCTCCAATTTCTAAACACATATCCGATATAATAGGAACGGCATACCACTTTAGATTTAGTTCACTAAACCATTCAAAATCGGGGTGATGAATTGGTACTTCCTTTACAATGGAAGCAGGTGTTTCAAACCATGTTGGCTGTTGCCTATTCACTTGAATAACCTGTGGTAATATATCAAAAGACCCCAAGTTCCCTTTCCAACCGAGCTCCTGACAGATCTTCGTAAATTCAACAGAAGCCGGGTCACCAACAATCCCGTGTTCTGTCTCATAGCCTGCATAGCGAAGCAATTGATGGTTCCATAAGCGAATCGAGAATTGTTCATCTGCCGGCTTAAAAATTGTAATCGTCGGAATAATGGCACCATCATTTGTAGCAAATTCGATATGATGACGCAACGCCTCATTAATTTGCTCTTCATCTCGAAGATGACGCTGATCAATCACACGAAGCGAATCCCAAAATAATCGGCCAATGCAGCGATTACTATTCCGCCATGCTTGTTTCGCTCCTATTTCAAGCTCCTCTAATGAATGCTGATACGTATGTGTTTCTTCTATTTCTTTTTGGATATCCATGATTCGGCTATTGATTTCATCCTCCGTCTTCCCCATTTCTAAATAACTGCTACGGATGAACGCTTCTGCCTCTTGAAATATAAGGTTCATTTATTCAATTCCTTCCAAAAATTATATGCTCTTTCTATAAGGTATCATATTTTGTACTATCTTTTCCCTCGATTCTCTTCGCTACTTTATACATTTTGTGAAATTTGACACAAAACTTACTTAATATAAGTAATAAACCTTTTGTTAACACCCTATATGAAGTAACTTTATTTTAATATGTAAAGTTGTTACATAAACCGTAAATGATTTATAATAGTATGGAGGGGGTGATTTTATGAATAATACAACGATTTGTCCTCGATTTGAAAAAGGGATGCAAATTTTAAGCAAACGATGGACAGGATTAATCGTCCACCAATTACTGAATGGCCCTCAACGGTTTTGCAGAATTGAAGCCGCCTTCCCAATTAGTGGTCGAATTCTTTCGGAGCGTTTAAAAGACTTAGAACAAGAAGGCATTGTAAAAAGAGACGTCTATCCTGAAACACCAGTTCGAATTGAATATTCATTAACAGAAAAAGGGCTTGCATTAGCACCTGTCATTAATGAAATTCAACAATGGTCATCAGACTGGATTAAATCAGTAGAAGAAGAATCGTAAGAGCTGATACGGATTAGCTCCAAATTATAAGATGAAACGTAGGGCCCTTTTATAACAGAAGGGCCCTATCTATCTTCTTCTAAAATGATTTTAAGCTATGTAAATCAGTATTGTTGATTTAACAGAGCCTTATTTTAAAAACCACCTTCACTTCCCCTCTGCTATATATGGATAGCATCTCCTGATTAGAAAAAAAACTGCTCTGCATGAAGTATAACTTTGTATAAACAAACCAGTTATACAAATAATAAACATGCGTATCGTAATCCATTTATAAAAAAGGAGACAGCCACCATGAAAAAACTACTTATACTAGGGTTAACCTGCATACTACTCTCTCTATCTCCTATGGCCCAGGCATATTCACAAGAGAAACAAATCGAGAATAAAACACCAGAAATCACCTTTACCGAAGAGCAAAAATCAGAACTAAGCAAACTGCATCAAAAGATTTTGACAGACAAAAAAGAACTGTTGAATAAATACGTAGAATATGGCGCTCTCAAGCAAGAACAAGCTGATAAAATAATTGAACATTTAGAGAAACGATATGAAATGATTGAAGAACGAGGCTTTCAATATCCACCTCACCATATGCACCATAAACCTCATCATCAATAAAAAAATCCGACCAGACAACGGTCGGATTTTTTTATCCTTCACTTAACAAGCCATATAATACGTTTCACTTTATTCCAACAAGGAATTCGACAGTACATAACGAATAGTATATTCTAGTTCAATGGAAAGGATGATAAAAATGAACACACACGGTATGACTGCTGAAGACTTATTTCACTTACAATCCGTAACAGACCCTCAACTTTCTCCTGATGGACATCTAGTCATGTATGTTCAAACGAGCATTGATCGAGAAACCGAGAAATACATATCTAATCTCTATTTATATAATGTCCTTACAAAAGAAACGAAACAATGGACAACTGGACAAAACAGACATTCTATCCCTCGTTGGTCTCCAGACGGTAAATATATAAGCTTCATCTCTAACCAATCAGGAAGTAACCAATTGTATGTAATGAGTTCCACGGGAGGAGAAGCAAAGCAAATAACCAACTTAAAATCTGAAGTATCTCAGCCCATCTGGTCTCCCTGCTCAACGAAGCTTTTATTTTCAACTAGTCGTCCAGCTAGCGACCAAGAGGAGTACAAAAATGAAGAAAAGAAAACGGCACTTCGATTTGAACGCATTCAATATAAATCAGAAGGGCAAGGATATTTTAACGGGCTGTATAAACATCTAGCTGTTGTTGATGTGCTGACGGAAGAAATCGAATTTTTGACAAAAGGACGACAACATTATTCTCCAAGTGCATGGTCTCCAGATGGAAAGTATATTACATACGTTAGTAAAACGATAGAACAAGGCGAATACGATTTTATTTCTGATATTTTCACTATGGATATTTCAACAAAGAAATCGGTCAACATTACAAATGGAGCTGGATTTTTTTATGACCCCAAATGGTCTCCTAACGGTGAATATCTCTCTTTTCTTGGTCATAAGCGAGAATTTCTCAATGCGACATTAGCTAAAATCTGGCTATATGACATAAACAAGCAAACTACTTCTTGCTTAACGGAAGGCTGGGATGTAGAATTAGGAAATTCTTGTATTACCGATTTTCAAATGGGCGCTGTCGACCCGGGTATTCTTTGGACGAATGACAGCGCAGGGTTTTATTTTTTAATGAGTGATCATGGAAACACAGGAGTATATTATGGCTCCATTGAAGGCGCTATGTATCCATCTATCTTAGAAAATCAACATATTTACGGGCTTTCTATTGATCCAAATCACCATCAAGCCGTTGTAGCAATCAGTACCCCAACAAATCCTGGAGAACTGTATTATTTTAATTTAATGACCGGGCAACAAGAGCAAATCTCCTTTGTAAATACAAGTTTTGTAGAGAACAAATCATTAGCTGAAGCCGAAGCAATTAGCTGGAAAGCGAAAGATGGCTTGGATCTTCACGGTTGGCTTATAAAGCCTCTATGTTACGAAGAAGGAAAAACCTATCCCCTTATTTTAGAGATTCATGGTGGACCTCATTTAATGTACGGAAATAGCTACATGCATGAATTTCAAGCATTAGCAAACGAAGGATATGCAGTTCTATATACAAATCCACGTGGCAGCGTCGGTTATGGTCAACAATTTGTAAACGCTTGTCGTGGTGATTATGGCGGTATGGATTACGAAGATTTAATGTCTGCTGTTGATTATGTGACTAACACATACGACTTTATAGACCGCCATAGACTAGGAGTTAGTGGCGGCAGCTACGGTGGTTTCATGACAAACTGGATTGTTGGTCATACGAATCGTTTTAAAGCAGCTGTCAGCCAACGTTCCATTTCCAACTGGTTTAGCTTTTATGGGGTAAGTGATATTGGCTATTATTTTACGGAATGGCAACTCGAAGGCGATATTTTTCAAACACCAGAGAAGCTATGGAATCATTCACCATTAAAGTATGCCGCTAATATAAACACACCGTTGCTTTTATTACATGGTGAAAAGGATTTACGTTGCCCACTGGAACAAAGCGAGCAGCTATTTATTTCCTTAAAACGACAAAAGAAAGAAACTACTCTCGTTATTTTTCCAGATGAAACACATGAAATTACACGTAGCGGCTCACCAAATATGCGCTTGCAGCACCTTCAAGAAATTAAAAATTGGTTTAATAAATATATTTAAGAAAGCACCGCCACTTTTTGGCGGTGCTTTTTCTAACTACCTTTGTTCTTTTAAGATTCTATACTTCCGACGGCACTTCATCCTCAAATTCCATATATAGATTTTCGTACTGCTTCACAATTTCCTTTTTATTAAATTTACCCACACTCGTTTTAGGAATCTCTTCCACAAAAAGAATCTGATCTGGAAGTTGCCATTTAGTAAAGCGTTCATATAAGAGATGATCAAACTCTTCTCTCGAAACCGTTTTGCTGTCTTTTGTTACGACTAGCGCAAGAGGACGTTCCTGCCATTTTACATGGGGAATTCCAACGACTACTGCCTCAAGAACCTCAGGGTGTCCCATTAAAATATTCTCCATATCAATGGAAGAAATCCATTCTCCCCCGCTCTTGATGACATCCTTGATTCTATCTACAACTTTTACATATCCATTTTCGTCAATGGTGCCTGCATCACCGCTTCGCCAGTAACCATCCCGGAAACCGCTTTCAGTTTCTGGTGCATTGTGATAAGCCCCTGTGATCCATGGACCTCTTAAGCAAATTTCACCGACTGTCTTTCCATCACGAGGGACTTCTTCCCCGGTATTTGGATCACATAATTTGAAATCGATTCCTGTTACCTGCATTCCTTGTTTCCGTCTTAAATCCCATTTTTCTTCTTCTGTTAATTTATTTTTTAAAGAAGGGTTCAGATGATAGTTAATTGCAACAAATGGAGTCGTTTCTGTTGCGCCATATGCATGAATAATTTCTGCCCCTGTTAGTTCTTTAAAACCTCTCATCATAGAGATTGGTGGCTCTGTTGCACCTGATAAAAATCTTGCTCTGCTAAGATCCGGCTTTTTCTCAAGCGTTCGAATATAATGAAGCATAGGAAGGAAAATGGCAGGTGAACCACCTGTAATCGTGACGTTTTCTTCTATCATTAGGTCGACAAGAGGTGAGGTATCTTCTGCCATATAACGTCCTGGAAAGACCATTTTTGCGCCCATCATCACAGCGACCTGAACGAGACCCCATGACTGACCGTGGAACATTGGGACAATCACTAATAAACAATCTTGGCTGCTCACTCCAAGATTAGCCGCTGATGCCATCGTGTGAAGGTAGATGTTACGATGTGAATAATACACACCTTTAGGCCTTCCAGTCGTTCCAGTTGTATAGCAAGCACTGTAGGCAGTCGTCTCTTCTATCATTGGCCAATCATATTCTGCACTTTCTTCCTTTATTTCTTCCTCATAATGATAGATTGGCGATAAAGTCGTTTTTATTTCAGACATTGGCTTATCTGACATAACAATAAATGCCTCGACTGTGTTCAATTTTGGAGCAATCGCTTCAGCTACTGATAATAATGATTCATCGACAAAAACGTATTTAGCTTCACTATGGTTCGTAACGTAGGCTAAATCATCTGGTGAAATACGTAAATTCATTTGAAGAAGTGTTGCGCCAGTCCCAGGAATCGCAAAATATAATTCAAAATGTCTCTGAGAATTCCAATCTAATACTCCGATTTTATCTCCCGGATTTATGCCCAACTTTTTTTCCAGAAAATTCGCAACTTTCATCATGCGTGTATACGCATCCTTGTACGTATAGCGGTGAATCTCGTTGTTACTGCGATACAGAATCTCTTGATCTGGAAAACTCCTTACAGCATGACGAATTAACGTAGTTGTATTCAACTGATAATCATTCATTGACGTCGATGGGCATCCCTTTACCATTCTCATTTAATAATTCCTCCTCTTATATCATTAACTTCATGAATTGGACCTAATGTTCACACTGGAAAATTCATTATTTTATGAATAGTACGCCTATTTATTTTGTACGAAGGTTGGTATCTAGAATAAATAAAATGATCTGAGCATCGGGATTTATACTAACCTCACTTTTAAATAGATTGATTACCACTGAAGCACCTTTTCAAAAATCTGAAATCAGTCATTTTCATAACAGAAGGTATTATATATTCATTTAATCTTTTTGATATAAAGTAACGACGCAAGCGCCACCAAGACCTAAATTATGCTGCAGAGCTGTCTTAGCATTCGCTACTTGTCGATCACCTGCTTCCCCTCGCAAATGCCAAACAAGCTCTGTACATTGAGCCAAACCTGTCGCACCAAGAGGATGCCCCTTTGACATGAGTCCACCAGATGGATTGACGACATACTTGCCACCATACGTATTATCTCTATCATTAATAAGTTTTTCGGCTTCGCCTTCACCGCAAAGTCTTAATCCTTCGTAAGTGATGACCTCATTCGGTGTAAAGCAATCGTGCAGCTCCACTACATCCACATCTTCTGGGCCTATCCCTGCTTTTTCATAAACCTGCTTAGCTGCACGGGCCGTCATATCACAGCCGACTAAATGCAGATTATCCTCATGACTATTAGGTGTATCTGTCGTCATCGATTGGGCAATAATTTTTACCGCTTTATTGATATTATGTTTTTTTGCAAAGCGTTCGCTACAAACGATTACCGCTGCTGCCCCACATGTCGGCGGACACGCCATGAATCGCGTCAAACCTGGGTATACGACAGGAGCATTCATGACCTCATCTAATGAGAGCTCTTTTGTAAACAAAGAGTACGGATTGTTGACGGCATGCTGCCTCGATTTAACAGCTACTTTCCCGTAAATATCAGGATTCGCACCGTATTTTTCAAGATATTCTAAACCAGCAGCTCCAAATACTTTTAATGCGACAGGACCATTCGGTAGTTCACGGTTTAATTGATCAAACCGATTATGAATCCATTGGAAGGGTGACGTCCGATCGCTCCAATGTTCCCCTAAGGCTCCAGGCTGCATTTCTTCAAATCCAAACGCAAGGACACAGTCACTAGAGCCAGATTCCACCGCTTGACGTGCCATGTAAAGGGCAGTTGACCCTGATGAACAATTATTATTTACATTAATAATTGGAATGCCTGTCATCCCTACTTGATATAAAGCGGTTTGCCCACACGTACTATCTCCATAAACGTAGCTGCCATATGCTTGCTCGACGTCTGATAAATCAATTCCAGCATCAGCCAGTGCTCCTGTGATTGCCTTTGATGCCATAATTTCATAAGGCTCATTTCTTCCTGGTTTCTCAAATTTCACCATGCTTACACCAATAATATTTGCTTGACTTGTCATATAGATGACCTCCTAATTTTAAAGTTTTTGAGTTTGCTAGATTTTATCGTGGTGACATCCGAATTCCACCATCTAAACGAACGACTTCTCCATTTACATATTCATGCTCCATCATAAAAGTTGCCAACTCCGCATATTCAGACGGTTTCCCTAATCGTTTTGGAAACTCAACGCTTTCTGATAGTTTTTTAATAACCTTTTCGGATAAAGTATCTGCCATCGGCGTCATAAATAAGCCCGGTGCAATTGTGTTCACACGGATACCGAACTCCGATAAGTCACGTGCTACCGGTAACGTCATTCCTGCTACTCCTGCTTTACTTGCCCCATATGCCGCTTGTCCCATTTGCCCATCAAAGGCAGCCACAGAAGCCGTGTTAATGATGACTCCTCTCTCCCCAGAGCTAGTGACAGGTTCATTTTCTTTCATAGCATTGGCGGCTAATCGCAACACATTAAATGTCCCAATTAAGTTAATGCTAACCACTTTATTAAAATCCTCTAAAGGTAATACGCCTTTTTTGCCAATTGTTTTCCCAGGTGTACCAACACCCGCACAGTTCACACAAATATGAATGGCACCAAAGGCTTCAATCGCTTGGTTGATTCCCTGCTGTACCGATTCATCATCTGCTACATTTACAACAGCGTATTGGACGTTTTCGCCTAATTGAGCAACAGCTTCCTTTGCTTTTGCTTCATTTAAATCAAAAATAACCACTTTAGCTCCCTTTTCTACTAATCTAGTTACTGTCGCTAACCCTAATCCTGAAGCTCCTCCTGTTACAACCGCTACTTTATCTTTTAAGTTCATCGTTTATTTCCTCCAATTGTTTTTGTACGTTTTCCGAAAATCCCCTTTTGAGAAAACGTTTTAATCGTTTCTTGATCAAACCCAATTTCTTGCATAATATCCTGTGAGTATTCTCCTGTTTGTACACCTGCAAAGCGGTACTCGGCTGGCTGAGTAGAAAACTTAATTGGAAACGCAATTTGATTTTGGGTACCGCCTTGTTGCTTTGGTACAGAAACAACCATATCCCTAGCTTTGATTTGTGGATGGTTTACCGCTTCTGAGAAATTCAAAACAGGCTCGACACAACCATCAAAGTCATCGCCAAGAATTATTAGCCATTCTTCAAATGATTTTTCTTTAAAGGCTTCACGCAGCTTCTCTTTAAAGATGCGCTGATCCTCCATTCGTTGACTGCTACTGAGTTTTACTAGCTCTTCATCACCAATTAATTTACAAAGTCTTGCCTGAAATTGCGGCTCTAAACTGCCGACGGAAAGATAGCGATAATCCTTCGTCTCATAATAATCATAGAAGGTACCGCCATTTAACAACATCGATTCAGCCTCTGGTTCTACCCCTCCTACTAAAAAGCCCGAACCATACATGGCATTTAAAGAAAAAGCAACATCCGTGATACTTAAATCAATACGCTGACCTTCACCTGTTTTCTCACGATGATAGACTGCAGCCAATATCCCAATTACAGCCGGCATTGAGCCCCCTGCAAGATCAGCGACTTGTACTCCAGCCGGCACAGGGACTTGATTTTTTCTAAAGGAATAGCTTGAAACACCCGCTATTGCTAAATAGTTAATATCATGCCCTGCTCGATTTCTCAGAGGACCCGTTTGCCCGTACCCCGTAACCGAACAAAAAATAATTTTTGGATTAATCTCCTTCAATTTGTCATACCCAATGCCTAATTTGTCCATCACACCTGGGCGGAACTGTTCAATCACGATATCGTATTCTTGAATTAATTTATAAACGATTTCTTTAGCATCCTCTTGTTTAAGGTCCAAGGCTATGGAGCGTTTTGATCGATTCAAGTGTCCGAATGCAGCGGACACTTCTCCATCCATTGGCCCTAAATATTTGACTAAGTCCTCTCGATTAGGAGATTCTACTTTAACAACATCAGCTCCCATATCCGCCAACATCATCGTGGCAAAAGGACCTGGCAACAAGGCCGAAAAATCCAATATTTTCAATCCCTCTAAAATACTCATGGCCATCCTCCATTATTTACTTGCTTAAAATATCCTTACTGATAATTTCTTTCATAATTTCTGATGTTCCCCCGTAAATCCGTTGAACCCTTGCGTCTGTATAAGCTCTTGAAATTGAATATTCCTCCATATAACCGTATCCGCCAAATAGCTGTAAGCAGCCATCGACAATTCTTCCCTGCGCTTCTGTACTAGACAACTTGGCCATACTCGCTTCAGCAGCGGACAGCTGATTTTGCTCCAATAACGCTAAACATTCATTTACAAATGCTCGATTTACTCTTGCCTCGGTGGTCATTTCGGCAATTTTGTGTCGAATCACTTGCAGCTCACTAAGTGGTTTTCCGAATGCATCTCTCTCATTGATATATTTCACCGTTAACGCTAAAGCCCCTTCTATTGCGCCGATAGCCCCGACAGCTAGGGTTGCCCTTTCCCGAGGCAATTCTTCCATCAAAGTGATAAATCCATGATCAAGCTCACCTAGTAATTGTGTAGACGACACTTTAACATCCTCTAAAAATAATTCCGATGTATCAGCAGATTGAAGGCCAATTTTCTTTAACTTTTTACCTTTTATTACGCCTTCACAATCAGCATCAACGATATAAAGTGAAATACCTTTTGAAGCTGGTACTGTTTGATTTGTTTTGGCTACAACAATCACAAAGTCAAAGGATTGGCCATTTGAAATAAAGGTTTTAGAGCCATTAATAATATATTGGTTCGTTAATTCATCTTTAATTGCCGTTGTTTTAATACCTTGTAAATCACTTCCAGCACCAGGCTCTGTCATGGCAATCGCGCCTACTAACTCACCTGAAGCCATTCTCGGTAAATAATACGCTTTTTGTTCTTCTGTTCCAGCATTTAAAATGTAATGCGCTACGATGTTAGAGTGAACCGATAAATTTACAGCAATTGAGCTATATCCGAGCCTGCTAAACTCTTCGACTATACTTGCCGCAAAACTTAAAGGTGCGCCTAAACCGCCATATTGCTCCGGAATATCAACGCATAGAAAACCATATTCCCCTAATTTATTCCAAAGTTCTCTAGGGAGCGATCCATCTTCTTCCCATTGCATATAATTATTTTCAATTTCCTTTTTTGCAAATGCCTCAATTGACTTTTTAAATAAGATGATTTCTTCTTCAATAGCTACTAAACGATTCATAATACTCCTCCATTTTTAACTTTTCTATGAAACTCTTACTTAATATACAAGCAAAATCCGTGCCAATTTTTTTCGTAATATATAAAGCTTTTTCTTTTGTTAAGTGTTAACTGTTATTAACAATTTTGTGTAAACTGTAAATAAATTTAACAATAAAGTGTTAACGCTTACAAAATTATTTTGTTATAACAACCCTAATAAGGATAAAATTCGTAGGAGGGAGGGATTTATTTGTTAGTAAAAGATAGCATGATAACAGATTTTGTGAACTGTTCTAAAACTCATACAATTGATTGACTTTCTTATTCAATTCATCATACATATACTATTTATCCTGATAAATAATTGCTTCTTTCCAAGGATGTCTTTGTGTATTCACTTCTAACATTTGTGCAATATTCATAGGTCCCTCCCCAGCTCCTTTTAATTAATATCCTTTAAAATTCGGTGTTCGTTTTTCTGAAAATGCTGATAAACCTTCATGGAAATCATGTGAGCGTGTATGATTCTTTAACGCCAATAATTCTTGTCTTAATGCGATATCTAACGGTTGCTCCAACCCATCCGTTACAAGTTTTTTCATCTCTTTTAAAACGAGAGGACTTTTTGCTGAAATTTTATCTGCCACCTCCTGCACGAATCCCTCAAGCTCATCAACAGGAACAACCTCATTCACGAATCCATAATCTTTCATCTCTTGTGCTGAAATAAAATCTCCTGTAAATAACAAATACTTCGCTCGGTTAATCCCTATTTTTCTAGGCAGCCTTACTGCGCCGCCACCACCTGGAATCACGCCAAAATTCGAATGAGCATCCCCAATCTTTGCTTTTTCAGAAGCAATAACAATGTCTGCCGTCATTGCAATTTCTAATCCCCCAGCTACTGTAATTCCATTTAATGCGGCTATTAAAGGCTTAGATAAATGATTTAATCTTCCAAAAAGCTCCCCTGCGTAATCTAAGAACTCTTTTTGTCCATCAGGCTTCTTTTCTATATCTGCTAACAGTTCCTTTAAATCAGCTCCTGCACAAAACGCTTTTCCTTTTCCAGATAATACAATGACTTGGGTCGATTCATCTTTCTCAACCTCTTGAAGAACTTCCAATAGCTCAATCACTAGAGTTTTTGATAAAGAATTCATATCTTCTGGTCGATTCAAATAAATCCAAGCTGTTCGATTCTTTTTTTCATATACAATTGTTTGATAATTCATACAGCCAAGCCTCCCCATTTTACTTTTTTAAATTAAAAAGTTTTCTATAAAAATACTATTGCAAGTTCCGTGCCATATTATTTCTTAATAAAGCAAAGGGTTTTCTCTACCAATGTGTAAATAATTTTTAACAAAAATCGAGAAGTGTAAAAATACATTTACAAAATAAGTGTTAACGCTTACACTTTTTATTAATAAAATGGAAATTATCAGGGGGGATTTATTTGTTAGTTTCAGATAGCATGACAACAAATTTTACGCACTGCTCTAAAGATGCTACACTACATGATGTGCTACTCATGTTTAACCAAACTCACTCCAATATGCTTCCAGTTGTTGATGAATCCAATAAATTAATTGGAATCATTACAAAAAATAAAATTTTTCAAATGCTCACAACAAAGCCATCCTTTGATACTACTATTGACCACTACTATAATCCAAATCCAGTCTTTCTACGTCCAACCGATCTAATTGAACATACAAGAAGAGTATTTTTGAAGCATAATATTGGACATGCACCGGTTGTTGACGAAGAGATGATGCCCATTGGAGTTATATCAACTCAACAAATACTGAGTTCATACAATATTGTCTTAGATCAAGCCGAATCTCAATTAGCGTTATTGTTTAATAACCTAAACTTTGGCTTATTGTCCATTAATACAAACTTCCAAATAACCACCGCAAATTCACTAGCACATAAATTATTGAATATAAATGAAAAGCAACTCGATGCTTTTATAGAAAAAATGGCATTAAAGAAAATTAAAGAATTAATTGGGGATATTTTAATTAACGGTTCCATTGTAGCCAAAGGACAGTTAAATTTGAACGGCTACAGCTTATACGTACATTGTTATCCACTAAGCAGTCATGATTCGTTGGTAGGTGCAATGGTCGTTATCGAAGATGTTACGCAAATCGAAGAAACAATTAATGAATTGCAACTTACTAAAGAGTGGGAACAAAAACTCAGGTCTGTCATAGAATTCGCCTATGACGCTATTATTCTCGTTAATAAAAAAGCAGAGATTACGATGGTGAATAAAGGATTCAACGATTTATTTGGATTGGATAGTAAAGATGTATTAAATCAGTCTACAACTAAGCTGTTCCCTGAACTAGAAATTGAAAATGTAATCCAAAGCGGGATTACTATTCACAATACACCGCAAATTATTAACGGACAACAAACTCTCATTTCTATTCTGCCTATAAAAGAAAATGGTGAATCGATCAGTGCCATTTGTAAAGTGACTTACCGTGGCCTAACTCATTTGCATAAAGCTTTAACAACAGTGAAAAAGTTAGAAAAACAAGTATCCGCCTATCAACATGAAATCAATGAAATAAAAGGAACCAAGTATACGTTATTTGACATTGCTGGGGAGTCTGACGCCATACGAAAAGTCAAACATGAAGCGACTCTAGCTTCTAAAAGCATGTCTACCGTTTTGATTATTGGAGAAAGCGGGACAGGAAAAGAATTATTTGCCCAAGGTATCCATGCGGCTTCTGGACAAACGGGCCCCTTTATCCAAGTGAATTGTGCAGCCATTCCGCCCGAATTGCTTGAATCTGAATTTTTCGGTTATGCCGACGGAGCCTTCACGGGTGCAAAAAAAGGCGGGATGAAAGGAAAATTTGAACTAGCACAAAACGGTACAATCTTTTTGGATGAAATCGGGGATATGTCCATGCCCCTTCAAACAAAAATATTACGCGTTCTACAAGAAAAAGAATTTCAGCCAATTGGCAGTGCTAAGACGATTCATTTAAATACGAAAGTCATTGCGGCTACGAATCAAAATATTGAAAAATTGGTTGCTGAGGGGAAATTTAGAGAAGATTTATACTATCGATTAAATATTATGCGATTAAACATTCCACCTTTAAGAGAAAGAATAGAAGATTTACCCGATATTATTCAAGCGATTATACAACGATTAAATCAAAGTGGCTTTGATATTAACGGAGTCACCCATGTTGCTTTAACGAAACTAATGAAGCATACATGGCCGGGAAATGTGAGAGAATTGCAAAATATTCTAGAAAGGGCAGCGAACTTAAAAACTGGTGATTACATTGAGGCCGATAATATCCCTACTTTCAACGATGATACTGAACATATTGAAAAAAAAATCATCCCTCAACAGACCATCTCAACATATAAAGATAAGATTCATACAAATGAAAAGGAAATCATTATAACAGCCTTAAAAGAAGCAAAAGGAAATAAAACAAAAGCAAGTCAACTACTCGGTATCAGTAGACCTTGGCTCTATGCAAAAATTAAGAAATATAATTTGGAGTGAACAATAAAGATGTGCGGCTAACCTGAATTTAGGCTACCCGCACATTTTATTTAGATATTCACTTTTTCTCTAAACTGATATTATGACAGCTAAATCCGATAATATTTCACTAGGATTATAATCTCAATAAATAACCGACAAACCATCAATATACGATTCAGCACAATGGAATAAAGGCGCAAAGTTCATCACTATTTTGATATAAGTGCGGATATTTCTGCTGCTAACACCTGTTCACCATCATTTTTATAAGTTGAAAGTAATAAAGTAATTTCTCCCACTCCTTTTTTCTCTCTCTTATTAATTACTTTAGCGGTAACATGCAAGAGATCATCAGGATATACTGGCTTGGTAAATTTAAGATTATTGATCCCTGTACCAGCAATCACATCGTCACCTAAAATACCCAAGTCCACCCACAGCTTAAAAGAAATACCCAGCGTATGCAATCCCGAAGCGATGATTCCTTTAAATCTGCTTTGTTTAGCCTTTTCTTCATCGATGTGCATATACTGTGGGTCGTATTCTGATGCAAATGTAATAATCTCCTCCTTATTAATTTTATAGGACGGTGTTTCAAAAACCTGTCCAATATTCAGTTCATGAAATTTCATGTAAAATCACCTCTTCCCAATTTAAATGCAATTTTCGTACCACCTTTTATACCGCCTCATACGATTCCCTTTCCATGGAACAAGCAAAAAATGTTAAGTATTATAAACAAATGATTGTTAATAACACTTAACAGGTTGTAAACAAAAAGGGCATAGTATTTTTAAATTTTCGTAATCCCGCTAGTTTCCTGTAGCAAATATGTATACTAGGCAAATTTCGACATCAAAAAGTGACGTTTCTTGTAATCTAAAATTATTATGAGTATAAATACACTTAATTCATCAATATATATATGTTAAAGAATAATCCATATTTATTATTTTTTTATAGGCTATGTTATAGAACGCTGTTGTTTAACATAGCCTTTTTTATAAAACAAAAGAAACCTCTGTTAGCACTCGCTAACAAAGGTTTCTTTTGTTAATGCTGAACTTGATTATGCTGTTCCGAAATGGAACTTAAGGCTATGCCCGCTCTTTGATCCGATTCTTTACGAACAGCTAAATCCCCAAGTGCAACAATACCAACCAGTCGATTATTCTCAATAATTGGAATACGACGAATTTGTTCGGTTGCCATTAACTCTTCGATATCATCAATGGACATATCTGGTGTGCCTGTTACTAGACGTGTGGAAATCACATCAGTAATTTTTGTTGAATTTGGTTTCTTTTCAGCAACACAGCGAATAACAATATCACGGTCAGTAATAACACCGACTAACGTATCATTATCCAAAACAGGAATCATCCCCACATTATCCTGTTTCATTTTTAGCGCTGCTTCATAAATATTATCTTGCGTCGTACAACAATCCACATTCGTTGTCATAATATCTCTTACTGTTTGCATGAGAATTCCTCCACTTCTGTAGTTGGTACAAATTTATTATTATCCATGCTACAGTCTCATACACGTGGAAAATGAAAGCAACCTCTATAAAGACTAACATTGTCTAATATACATCTTTTCGAATAAATACGATAAATGAAACGATTAACGCTGCCAGCCACCATATAAAGAGAATAAGCACAGACGATAGAAGCGTCATTCCTTCAATCGGTGGAGCGACTCCACTTAAATAATTAGTAAGCTGTAAATTGACCATAAAAAAATATTTAGCAGACTCCCAAGACGATACCATATTGTTCAAAATAGCCCCCGAAATAAGAGCTGCCAGCATAATTCCCATCCCTGCAGGAGTACTGCGTATCAATACAGATAACATAAACGCAAGCGTACCAACGACAACAGCGATATACCAAACTAATCCAAAATCCATCAATAATAGCTGCCATTGGCTAATTAAACGAACACCGCTTGTATCTACATTTCCAGCTTCCACTGTAAATCCGGTAATAATCGGGGCATTCCAACCATGATAGCCGAAAACGACACCCGATAACGCATATGCTAAAACTCCTGTCATCGCCACAATTATGGAAATCGATAGCAGTAACGTAATATATTTACTCATTAATATTTTCCAACGCGGCACAGGCCTTGTTAACAATAGCTTAATCGTTCCTTGACTACTTTCAGATGAGACTAAATCACTCGCTACAATCATTACTAACAAAGGAATGAATAAAGAACTCGCATTTTCGATAAACATTCTCGTAAATGTAGCCGCTCCAGGTTCAGATGGATTAATATTATGATCAAGATAATATTGCTGCTGTTTAACCGTTACCTGCAGCTGTTCTCTCCACTCATCTAACATCCGACTAGAACTTAAACGATTTTGAATATCGATAATTTGCTGCTGTACAGCTGTACGCCAATCATCTGTCCCAAGCTTCTCTCTTTGTTCTTCGGCTTGTTTATATTGGGCATATGTAAACAGAACGACTAATACAGCGACAATTACACCAATAATAAGCAGCCTTTTCTTTGCCAACAGCTTCATCATTTCGTTTTGAATTAAGTTAATCAATACCTGCACCTCCTCCGTCTGTAAGCTCTAAAAATAAATCCTCCAACGTCGGAAGTCTTCTGTTCATTTCAAGTATTTTCACACCATGCTTTACGAGCGCTTTATTCCATTTCGGTGTTTCCTCTTCATCAAAACTTGTCAGTACATAACCATCTTCTGTTTCCATTACCTCTGTTAATGAACGTAATACTTCTTTTCCAAGTTCTATCGGCTCAATACGCCAGCTCATCCGCTCTTGTACACTTAATAAATCACTAACTGTACCTACCTTCACAATTTCGCCTTTCGTAATAATCGCTACGCGGTCACAGAGCAATTGAATTTCACTTAATAAATGAGAAGAAACGAGCACACTCATTCCTTCCTCTTCTGCCAGCATACGAATAAACTGTCTCATTTCACGAATTCCTGCTGGGTCAAGACCATTTGTTGGCTCATCTAAAATTAATAACTTTGGACGATTTAACATCGCTTGGGCAATTCCAAGTCGTTGGCGCATACCAAGAGAATACGTTTTCACCGTATCATGAATTCTTTGCTCTAGCCCAACTAACTTGACCACTTCCATCATTCGCTCTTCCCCTACATTCGGCAGCATTCTCGCAAAATGAAGTAAGTTATTCCAGCCACTCAGAAAAGGATATAGTTCAGGATTTTCAACAATACAGCCTAAATGCTGCATGGCTTTCTTATAATCTTTTTTCACATCATAGCCACAAATGCGAATGGAACCCGCTGTTGGTTTAATTAATCCAACGAGCATTCGAATGGTCGTTGTTTTACCTGCACCATTTGGCCCTAAAAATCCAAAAACTTCTCCTTTTCTAACAGTGAAGCTAATATCTTTAATAATTTCTCGTTTTCTAATTGTCTTTTTTACAGAGTTTACTTCTAATGTCACATTACTCATCGTCCTTTGCCTCCCATTCAATTAATGGGGCAATTCGTTCAGCCATTAAGCGGTATCCAGCACTATTTGGGTGAAACTTGTCCGAATATAAATACTCATTAACCGATAATTGGAACAAGTCAAAGGTTGGCACAAACACCATGTCTTCATATTTCGCTAACACCTCAGCTGTCTCATTATTCCATTGCCGTACAATGGCATTCATCTCCCCATTTTCATCCAATTCAATAAACGGATTATATAAACCAAGCATAAACAGTTGAGCCGAACTGTTATTCTGACGAATTGTCGATAAAATCTCATCTAAATGTACTAAATAATTTTTCTGTAATTTAGAAATCGTTGTTGAATCTAGATTTAGCAACGTCTCTCCTTTTTGAAATAAATCATTGCCCCCTATGGTTACTAAAATCGCATCTGCTCGTTGAAGCTGCCGTTCCACTTCTCGTTCTTGTACTTGTTCTGCTAATTGAGCAGATACTAATCCTTTAATCCCAAGATTTTGCACCGTAATAGGATGATCGAATTTCTTTTCAAGCTCTTCAGTCACAGTGCCTACATATCCTTTTCCTGTTTCATCACCTGTTCCTCGTGTTAATGAATCTCCTAAAGCAACAACAGTAAACTCATCTGGACGCTTTTCAACCGGTTGTGCGGATAGATCTTCAACACCAGAAGCTTCTCCATGATAATAATCAACGATTGCCCAGCTAAGACAGCCCATCCACAACAGACCGAGCAGCGCCGAGAAAACCGTGACGATTCTTACCCTCCATCTGCTCACCTTCATCCCTCCAAAACATTCTAATGTTTCCATTAAAACACATCTCTATAAAAAGACAAAAAAAAAGACAGGAAGAAAATTTCTTCTGTCTTTATCTCTCTTGATTTCTTTTTTCCATCAATTTTTGAACGACTTCTGTCGGAGACCAACAATTAAATTGATATTTTGGATGCGTTTCATAACGCAGTCTTGAACAATAATAACGCATCTTATCATCAACTCTCTCGCTGCGAAAGTGTTCACATGTTGCGCAACAATGAAATGTATTCATCTATCATCCCTACTCACACATCATAATTTGACCAAATCCCTATGCCGTTTCTAACGGTAATAAAATATTAAAAGCGGTTCCTTTATTCACTTCACTTTCAACGACTATACGCCCTTGATGGCTTTCAATGATTTTAAAGCTCACCATTAATCCTAAGCCATTTCCGGTTTCCTTGGTCGTATAAAATGGTTCGCCCAGCTTTTTCAAACGATCGGGCGGAATGCCGACACCAGTATCTTCAAAAGAAATTTGTACTTCGCCTTCTTTAAGCTCTGTTGTCACTTTAATATGACCGCCATTAGGCATGGCCTCAATTCCATTTTTCACAAAGTTTAAAAACACTTGCTTTAAACGATTTTCATCACAACGAACGAAAATGCAATCATACATGTTTTCAAAATAAAAATTGACCTTTTTCTTTCTCGCATCAAATTCCATTAAGGATAAAACATTTTGAATGATTGGAACAATATTTTTTGTTTCTAACTTAACAGACTGCGGCTTCGCAAGCACAAGAAACTCCTCAACAATTTGGTTTACACGGTCAATTTCATCTAAGATAATATCCAAAGATTCGAGCCTTGTTGGGTCTTTTTCATCCAATTGTAAAAACTCTGTATATCCCTTCATCGATGTAAGCGGATTACGAATCTCATGAGCCACGCCTGCCGCTAATTGGCCGACGGCGGCTAATTTATCTTGTTGATGTAATAGCTCTTCTGATTTCTTCCGTTCGGTAATATCATGAAGAATGGATAAGAAGTACGTCGGTTTTCCTGCTTCAGAACGATACGGAACAATGGTCGCATCTACCCAATACTCCCCGCCATCTTTCGCCAGATTGCGCAATTCTCCTTTCCACACTTTGCCTGCCCAAACCGTTTCCCCAATTTCTTTTAGTAATGCTTCTGTATAATAATCCGATTGCAAAATTGAATGTGAACAGCCAATTAATTCCTCTGCAGTATATCCAGAAATAGCGATAAATTGGTCATTCACTTGAACGATTTTCCCTGCTTTATCCGTAATCATGACAATAGACGAATGATTAAGTGCATTATAAATATCTTGTAATTCGCGAATCGATGTTTTCAAATCCTGTTCCGCTTGTTTACGACGCGTAATATCTGAACGAATCGAAATAAATTGATATGGCTTCCCATGCTCCATAAAAGGCACAATCGTCGTATGGACCCAATAGAAGTTACCATATTTGTCTTTATTGCATATTTCCCCGCTCCATGTGCGTCCTTGCTTAATCGTGCTCCATAAATTCCCGAAAAACTCTTTCGGATGGTATCCCGAGTTAATAATGGAATGACTCTGTCCAAGCAGCTCTTCTTCACTGTACTTTGAAATCTCAACAAACTTATCATTTACATACGTAATAATACCTTGTGGGTCGGTAATCGCGACAATAGAAGATTGATCGAGCGCAAAACGAATATCCTTTACATAATTATCACTTTTTGCTAAACGACGATTAATAATCGTACTAGACGTAATCAAGCCGGATAATACAAGAAGCGAAACAAAAAAGAGTAAATACATAATAAAAGGCATCTCATTCAAGAGTTCATTAATACTGCGGATTGCGTGATTAGCAGGGAACGCGCTTAACAGAAGAAAATGCCCTTGGGTAATCGCCCCCGTCATGACCAACGTACTAACCAACTTCAAAAAGTACGTATTCCCTCGATTAAATCTGCTTGGATAAAATAAAATAAGAAGAGCCACAACAAATAAACAAAAAAGAATAGCAAATGGTATACCGAGTAAGACTACATTATACGCAAATGAATGTTGCAGAGCATACATTCCAATAATATAACTAGACAATACAGCCATGGAGAGCAAAAAGCTGGCTATTAGCAACTGGGAAAGAAGCAGCTTTTTTTTAGATAAACTGAAGAAACCCATTGCTGCTAAAGCCGTTCCAAGTACAAAAGCTAAAACACTAATAGCTACGTTCATTGAAACGATACGATTGTCACCGCCAATTAAACTATTAAAGAAATTAAGTGTCCAAATCGCAATTCCTAACGCAAAGCTGCTGCCTATATATAGGAAACGCTTCATATGCCCTTTCGTTGTCCGCATCATCAGTAATAGCTCAATCGCTGTATATGTCGAAATAAAAGTCAACATTACCGCGGTAATAAAAATAACTGAATTGGGTGATACAATAAGTCCGTCCATTATTTCATATTACCTTTCTACATCTATTTTCTTATATTGTAATGGAAAAAGTGACGATATTAAAAACTTTTTTTGTTTTTATTTCATTTTATGCTATTCCTTTTCTCCCATCTTCGACCCAAAATAAGGAATATCAACAAAAAACTTCACATTTATGATGTAAAGTCCTTTATTTACAAATCTCTCTACGTTTATAATTAACAATAAGTATATTTATAGAAAAAGGAGTGGGACAGGTATATGTCAGACACAATGAGCTATCACTCAGCGGAAGCTGTCCAAAAAAAAACGCAGCATAAACGCTTAACAATGCGCCAAATTATCCAACGTGCTTTTCTTATTACAATAGGCGCCATCTTAATGAGTATCGGCCTTGAAATCTTTTTAGTACCGAATAATGTAATCGATGGAGGCATTACTGGAATTTCGATTATGTTATCTTACACGACAGGTTGGAAATTAGGTATATTTATCTTTCTTTTAAACCTTCCTTTCTTTTTCATCGGCTATAAACAAATTGGTAAAACCTTCGCTGTTTCCACCCTTTATGGAATTATCATTCTTTCTATCTCAACAAGCTTATTGCATCCTGTTTCTGCCTTTACGCAAGACATTCTGCTCGCTTCAATTTTCGGAGGTATGATTCTTGGTGTCGGAATCGGGATTGTGATTCGATATGGCGGCTCTCTCGACGGTACAGAAATTATGGCGATTTTAGCCAGTAAGAAACTGCCCTTTTCTGTTGGGGAAATCGTCATGTTTTTCAACATTTTCATTTTAGGCAGTGCTGGTTTTGTCTTTTCCTGGGATCGTGCTATGTACTCTATCCTTGCTTACTTCGTCGCTTATAAAACAATGGATGTCGTGATTGCAGGACTTGATGAATCGAAATTCGTTTGGATTATTAGTGACAACTTTCATGACATTGGCGATGCAATTCTCCATCGACTCGGCCGCGGAGTTACATATTTAACTGGTGAAGGGGCTTACTCTGGGGATGATAAGAAAGTCATCTTCTGTGTCATTAACCGTCTTGAAGAAGCTAAGTTAAAAGATATCGTAAAAGAATACGATTCCTCTGCCTTTCTAGCCGTTGGGGATATTGCTGAAGTACGCGGCGGCCGCTTTAAGAAAAAAAATATTCATTAAAAAAGAGCAAATGCTGTTTTAAGCATTTGCTCTTTTTTTCCACTTAATAGTTTCTTGGATTATTAATCGCTTGCAGCATGCGTGTTCCGGCCTTCATTTCACTACCACATAACGGACACTTTTGATCATCGCCGCTTGTAAAGTTATCACGAATCCACCCTTTACAATCATCAGCTACACATTCCCATACTTTCGTTTCTTCGGGGACAACTTCTTCTGCATTATTTCGTCTATACAATATATCTCACTCCTTAGATTCTTTGAAAAACTATTTTTCATTCAAGTGGAACGAGATACGAGAACCCGTTAGTATGAACAAGAAATCTAATTCTATTATATCATATTACAGCTCAACTATTTGGATAAAAGCCCCAATCGGTATATAAACAAAGCATTTCCTATTAAGCTACTTTATACACGAGCGTAATTTTTGCCCAAACCTGAAACAATGAAAGCCCTGCCTCTCTCTCATCCATACGGCTCCAAAACCGCGCCTGTGAGAATCAAGTTCTAGGACACAAAGCACATCTTTATTCACAAAATCTCTCATAATAATGGAAAATGAAATTTACACATAAAAAGGTTGTAGAAAATCTTGAAGGCTAAATAAATGTGGAGAAATCAATTGATTAATCTTTCATGCTTATACTCAACTTACGAGCATAATTTAATAAAAATGCTGCTTTATAAAAGGCTATGTTATATGAGGCGATTGATTGTTAGTTTCTTTCATGCAGCTATGCGTGAAACGGTAATTGTGTACACACTAAGCTAAAAGTTACGTCAATCAATACATTAACAGTGCCTTATAAAAAATTACTCTCTAGCGATTTATCATTTAAATCACTGAATTTTAATAATAACACATTTTTTTCTATATGTAAAGAATTACAAAAAATAAAGAGGTGAGCTAATCACCCCTTACTTAAATGAAGTAAAGTCTGTCTGGATTTTCGGCAGTTCTCGTACTTCTTCAATTAACTGACTGCCACACATTGGGCATACATAATTTTCAGAAGCAAAGTCCTTCCTCATCCACCCATTACAACTAGTTGATTCACATGCGTATACAACGGTGTTTTCAATAACTATTTCGGGCTCCTCTGAATTTCTTTTAGCAAAATACATGGGCAACCTCCTCTTTTCCATAGTATACGCATTACGTTTATAACTTATTTATGAACTGAAAAAAATTTAATTACTCTTCTGTCCTCGCTTTTACAAGGGCTGCTTTAATCATAAAATAGGATGTTTCCTCAGGTAACGCTTCTTTTAACGGCTTAAGCTTGTCTGTACCAAGCCGATTAGCTGTTTCAATAATTTGTTGATATGCCGCTTCTGAAAAAATTTGATTCCAGTCTATTTCCAAACCTTCTTCAGCACACTTGATAATATGACTTTCAATCGTCACAATTGATAAACTGCGAGCTGTCGCAATGTCCTTTATCGCTTTTCCTTCACGATACAATTGATAACTTTCAAGATGCGTTGGTATTCCTCCATTTTTTCGTGATTTCTCCTTCGGTTGAGGTATATGCGCTGCCTCGGGGTGCTCAGCGACATATGCTTGAATACTCTCCATAAAAGCTTGACCATATCGTTCAAGCTTTTGTTGCCCGACTCCTTTCACATCAAGGAGTTGCTCCTTCGTTTGCGGTAATTTAGCCGCCATATCCTTTAACGTTACATCTGAAAAAATGATAAATGGTGCAACATTTTCCGCACTCGCCAATTCTTTACGCACATGACGTAATTGTTCAAACAAGACATTATCCATTGTAAGGGCAGCAACTTGCTTTCTTTCCTTACGATACACTTGCTTCTGACCCATTAAAACTTCTTTCCCACTATGCGTTACTTTTAATACCGGATACTGCCCACCTGTCATTTCGATATATTGCTTAGCGGTAAGAAAATCAATAAAGTCCGCTACTTCCTTCGCTGTTTGATGCTTCATAATACCATAGGTTGATAAACGCCCAAAACCAAACTCTTCAATTTTCTTATTACGAGAGCCTGTTAACACTTGACTAATTAATGTTTTTCCAAAACGTTCCCCCATACGAATCATACAAGATAGTACCATTTGAGCTTCCATTGTTACATCCATTGAATGACGTTGATCTGTACAATTCTCACAATGACCGCAATCTTCAGGATTTACATCGCCAAAATAGCGTAAAATAAAAGCTTGTAAACAGCCTTCGGTAAAACTATAATCTTTCATTTTATTTAATTTCTTTAACTCTTCTTCTTTTCGTTCGGGATCTGGGTGAGATTGTTCAATTAAAAAACGCTGCACTTGCATATCTTGCGGAGAATATAAGAGAATACACTCACTATCTAATCCATCTCGTCCAGCACGTCCCGCTTCTTGATAATAACTTTCCATGTTTTTAGGAGTTTGATAATGAATCACATATCGGACATTCGATTTATCAATCCCCATTCCGAATGCAGACGTTGCGACCATCACCGATAGGTCATCCTGAATAAATTGATCCTGCATGAAAGAGCGTTCTCCTTCATTCATTCCCGCATGATAACGTCCAACTTGGATGCCTGCTTTTTGTAACCGCTGATAAAGCAAATCAACATCTTTTCTTGTTGCCGCATAGATGATACCCGATTCTTGCTTATTTTTTTCTATATAACGCATGAGAAATTGATCACGATTCTCCTCTTTCACAACCGAAAAAAACAAATTATCCCGAGCAAACCCTGTAGAAATCGTCGTTTCATTATCAATTCCAAGCGACTGACAAATGTCTGCTGTTACTTCCGGTGTAGCTGTCGCTGTTAAAGCAAGCACAATTGGTTTCGATGGCAGTTCTTTTAAAAGGGTTTTAATTTTTAAATAGCTTGGCCGAAAATCATGTCCCCACTGCGAAATACAATGAGCCTCATCAATAGCTACTAAGGATAGATTCATATGCTGCCATTCTTGTTGAAAAGCGGAATGATCTAGACGCTCAGGAGCAATATAAACCAGCTTATATTTTCCTTGCTTAATATCGTTCATTCGCGTATATGCTTCACTAGCAGAAATCGAGCTGTTTAAATACGTCGCTTCAATTCCATTATGTACAAGCGCATCCACCTGATCTTTCATTAAAGAAATGAGAGGCGAAATAACAAGTGTTATGCCTGGAAACAAAAGAGCTGGAATTTGATAACAAATCGACTTTCCTCCACCAGTCGGCATAATTCCTGCTGTATTTTTTCCTGCAAGCACCCGTTCAATAATCGCTTCCTGCCCACTTCGAAACGACTCATATCCAAAATAATGTTGTAAATACTCACGTGCTTTCGTAATCAATAAAAAGCCCTCCTCATTGCTGATTCATAGCTATATTGTACATGTCTTCTTTCATAACGTGAACTATTAACTGTTTTACCGATTTAAGCATAAACAGATCGAATGTGCATACTTTTGTATAGGCAGAATCTTTCTGTGAAGGAGGGACTTTATATGAGTCAACAGCATGAACAACCGTTTACACAGGTCAAAGCGTGGCAACCTTTCCATAGTCCTTTTGACCCATGTCCGCCTATCGGCAATAAATTTTATCGAACTCCTATTAACATATATATGACCTTTCAACCACCAAACCTTGAACAATTTTCCCCACAAGAAGCATTAAGGCGCGGCACACTTTGGAAAGTTTTTTATGATTATTATGAAAACCCATATCGAGAGAGGGATTCTTAAATGAATAAAAAACTAGATGCAGAATACTATCAACTGCTGGAGCAAATCCAAGCTGCCGACTTTGTTCTCGTTGAATTAACCCTGTACTTGGATACACACCCAGATGATCAAAATGCATTAACGCAATTCAATCAATACTCGGAGTATTCTAGACAATTAAAAGCCATCTTTGAGCCAAGATATGGTCCGTTATTACAATATGGAAATAGCCCGGTTGGTCAACAATGGGACTGGGGATTCGGCCCATGGCCATGGCAGGTGTAAGGAGGGAAAAGTATGTGGATTTACGAAAAAAAATTACAATATCCTGTGAAAGTCAGCACTTGTAACCCAAAGCTCGCGAAATATCTCATTGAACAATATGGAGGTGCAGACGGTGAACTCGCTGCTGCTCTCCGTTATTTAAATCAACGATACACGATTCCAGATAAAGTAATTGGATTACTTACAGACATTGGAACAGAGGAATTTGCGCATCTCGAAATGATTGCAACGATGGTGTATAAATTAACAAAAGACGCCACACCGCAGCAAATGCGGGCAGCTGGCCTTGCAGAGCGGTATGTGAATCATGATGGTGCTCTTTTTTATGAAAATGCTGCCGGAAATCCGTGGACGGCGACATACATTCAAGCAAAAGGAGATCCAATTGCCGATTTATATGAAGACATCGCGGCTGAAGAAAAGGCAAGGGCTACCTATCAATGGCTAATTGACATTTCCGATGACCCTGATGTTAACGATTCATTACGTTTTTTACGCGAACGCGAAATTGTACACTCTATGCGTTTCCGAGAAGCTGTCGAAATTTTAAAAGAAGAACAAAACAGGAAAAAGATTTTTTAATAAGGTATACAGAATATGCATTTATATTTACTCGAAATGTATCGTGACGAAGTTTATAGGTTGGGGCGATTCGCCTCCTCCTATTTACTTTTTTGACTGTGTTAATGAATAGTGTTGATTAATAAATGCTGCATCAGTTTACATAATAATATTAAGATAAACTAAAAAATAGACAAACGGCAAAGAAAAATGTAAATGACTTACCAAATATAATGAAAAAAACATGGCTTTTCACGATTAACAGTGCGCGATGGTATTCTGAAGATACCAATCGGAGCAAGTATCCCATTTTAAATGTACCTTTACACACTTTCAAATAATGGATTAGAAAACGAGAAAGGCCATGAATCCTTCAAAAAGTTCCATGGCCTACTCTCATTTATTTTCGATCAGACGAATAAGTCCAACCGTCCTCTTGATAAACTTTTCCTTCTTTCATCAACTTTCCTAATGCGCGTTTAAACGCTCCTTTGCTCAACCCAAAATGAAATTGAACGTCTTCTGGCTGCGTTTTATCCCCATATGGCATCGCGCCGCCACGATTCATTAAGTAACGGAAAATGACCTCGGCATCATCCACCATTTTATCTTGTTTAAATGGCATTAACGACACATTTAATGTGCCATCTTCTTTGCTATCAATGACGCGTCCTTCTACAAATTCTCCTAATCGAGGCTCTTGCTTCCGCTCACTTTCATGCACAAAGCAACGATAGCCTTCTTGTGAAACGAAGAACGAACCGACCATTAATAAGCGATATACATTTCCTTTAACCGTCGTATTACGTACACCTTTTAACGGCGCTTTTACCGCCATTTCTTGAATGACATCTTCCGTTGCTAACTTAGCAAATAAGCGCTCTTGACGATCTGTTTTTAAAGAAACATATAAACGGTCACCCACCGCTGGCCATAAATGCTGTAAATTCGGTAAATCATCTAATGATACTAAAATGTCCTTAGATAGACCGATATTGACAAATACGCCTAACTCTCTTCTAACATTCACTACTTCCGCCCAGCCATATGTACCAACTTGAATACTTGGAATCTTCATTGTTGACGTTAAACGACCTTGTTTATCTAAGTAAATAAAAACGGTTACTTCCTGCCCAATTTCTAGTTCTGTTCCTTCTGTTATTTCACTATTATGAAGCAATACATCATCTGTACCATCTGTTAAAAAATAGCCAAATTCCGTTTCGCGATCAACTTCTAATTCAACGGCCTTGCCGACCTCTATCATTTGCATGTATGATTTCCTCCTGTACGTTCCTTTACTTATCATTGTACCCTGATATGTATTTTTCAACATAGTTGAATCTATCACTTTTTACACTCGATGTACAGGACTAGTATACAGAGCCTGTTTTACTCATCTCATTTAGTTTTATCGATTTGCAGGTGATCAACTCCATGCTTCTCTAAATGAAGGTGATAGTCTTCTTCTAGTTCAACAATGCGCTCAAACGCTCGTTCCTCATCGTATACATGCTCTGTCATTTCCCGAGCCAAGTCCCGGCGTGCAAGATAATACGCTAATTTATCTTTAAACACCATCTCTTCATACTGATCAATTATCTGTTGTATGCCATTTTTACATGTTGCTGTCACATCATATAAGTTATACTCTTCATCCCATTCAACACCGTCAAAACCAAAGTCTTTTGCCAGTGACAATATATACTGTTCCATTTCACCAAACGCTTGAGCCTCATTTGTCTCCTGGTCAGAAGAAGCTACCCAATATCCATATTGGACAAGCTTAAGTAATGTTTCATATTGTTCTCTTTTCAAGTGAATATTCATAAAAAACTCCCCTATATTTTTACTTTATAATCTTAAACAGTATACTAGTGTACCACTTATGTACAGTTTAAAAA
>NZ_JBALMU010000053.1:25836-37641 GCF_036962285.1 Bacillus sp. JJ634 | reverse complement strand
GCCTCTGCCTCTTCTTATGGAAGGTGATAAGTGGGATATTTGTGAGAAAGAACCTCAGCGGCTTTAGCCATGGGAGTGGTCAGAAACACTCGGATCAATTATAACGTTTTCACTATTATGAAATGAACGTGGTAAATATATAGTAAATGTTGTACCTTTTCCTATTTGACTAGTTACTTTGATTTTCCCATTTAACTCCTCAATTACACGATAAGCAACCATCATTCCAAGTCCTGTTCCCTTTTGACCTTTTGTAGTGAAGTACGGTTTTCCTAATCTCTCAATTTGTTCACGATCCATTCCGACTCCTGTATCTTCAATAGAAATCTCATACATATTTTTATGAGAGTTCATAGATATTAATAATTGCCCACCATTAGGCATAGCCTCAATAGCATTTTTAAAAATATTTAAAAATGCCTGCTGGATGATTCTTCTATCGCCTATAATCCAAAAAGGAGAGAGACTCTTTTTAACTTTTATAGAGTTCATATTGGAAATAGGACTAACTAATTCAATTATATAATTCAAAAAATGTTCCATGTTTATTTTTTCTATTTTTTCAGGAGCAGGCTTAGCGAAAGTAAGAAAATCGCGAATAATAATTTCCGACCTTTCTAATTCATCCAATGCAATTCCAATATATTTTTGCTTTTGGAGATCGCCTTCATTTTCCTTCAAAAGCTGCATGAACCCTTTCGCACCAGTTAAACCATTTCTAACCTCATGTGATATGGATGCACTTAAGTGACTTAGGATTTCCATCTTTTCAATATCTACTATTTTATTTCGAATTTGGTAATTCAGCCTTATTCTTTCGAGAGTCAAAACACAAAGTATAATACATGTAATTTTAATAAGATTTCCTAGTAAAGTTATGTTTAATGGCGTATGTGAAACAAATATATTACTATAAATAAAGTAACCTAATGATAAATGAAAAATAATAACACTTAAAGAAATCAGTAATTTATGAGTGGTTTCCGATTTTATAAATCTTTTAAAACAAATAAAAGTAAGCAACGGTATGACACTATAATTCAAAATAGTACCCCAAAAACCAAAGTCTACACCTATAATAAATCGATACAGAACTATAAACACATATAATCCAACACTTACCAAAGGTCCGCCATACAAGCTTGCCATAATAAAAGGAACTATGCGAATATCAACGATAAACCCTTCATTTACAGAAAACGGAAAAGTCATACAAAAAAAGATTGATATCAAACCTGCAAGAAACGAATAGATTTTTATTAATTTCCTTGTTAGTTTCTTTGTATAAATTTCTAAAATGTGTTGTGTGATAAGTAACACAACTAATAGAAATAAGACATTGATAAGAATCGCATACATTTGTAATGCTCCTAGTATAAAAATTATTAATAATATTTTACCATATATAAATCCCCTATTATTACAATATTTCAAATAAAATACTGGAATTTTATTTGAAACAAGGCTCTGTTAAACTTAAATGTTGATAATTCTATAAAAAATTAGGGAGCTACCATTAAAGGAGCTCCCTATCTTGTTTCACTAACAGATAGGTTGAACAAGGACTATTCAAACATTCGGCTGTATTCTATGTAATGGATGATTAAAACCAAGGAAACCATTTATGAAATATAGACATTTAATAACCATCTAGGTATGTAGCCCATATAATGCACAAAGGGGGCAGTCATCATGTATTCATCTGGGGAATTTGTGCAAGAAATGTTAGTCCTTTATAGCATTGCCATATTGGGATTTATCGTAAGAAAAACCGGAACCCTAAATGAAAACACTAATGATATACTAACACAACTAATTCTATATATTACCTTGCCCGCTCTCATTTTATTTTCGTTAGATATTCCATTTTCAGTTACTATAATAAAAGAATTCTTGTGGTTTATATTATTGTAAATCTAATTAACTCATAAAATATTGTGTAAAACTCATTTTCGCTAAAAATCAACAACACCCTCTAACAAAGCCAAACAAAAAACAGCTGAAGTCGGTACGATCAGTACCAACAACAGCTGTTTCTTATACTTATTACTCTTCACCAAACATCTCATCAATTGTTCCTGCGTTTGCCATTACTGCTTCCATCAGATTTTCATCGGAAACAATTTTATACTCGCCTTCTTTGTCCTTCTTCAAGTTCAATGTAACCTCACGAGTTGCCATAGAAGCATCTTCAGCAGTCAAATGTTTAATAAGAGTGGTCTCCATCATTTTATCCATTGCTTTATCAGCCTCTTCTGTATCTTCACTGAACGCCATCCCGAAGGCCATTGGCATGACTTCGCTAATTGTTGAAGTTACTGCAACTGCGAAATCCACAGACGTTACTTCCACTTTAACTTTTGCAGTCTCCCCTTCTTTTGACACTTCAACTGGCTTTTCAAATTTGTATGTTTTACTTAATGATTTAAAAAGCTTGTCAACATCCATTCCCTCAGCTTTTCCTTCATTTAAGTTTTTAAAGTCGAAATCCTCTGTTGCTTTTGTATCGACAAATGTACTTGCCTTTTCAAAATCGCCCTCTTGGATAGAAGTCATAAAATCATTAACAGTATCGGTTGGTTTCGGTGACCCGCATCCTGCCAACATGCTAACGGTCAATCCTGCAACCATAATTCCAGATAATAGTTTCTTGCTCAATTTCTTCAAGATATATTTCCCCCTATTGATATATAAATTTATTAATCATTTAAAACTATTGTAACATAACAAATTCTTTTATAGGATTACACCCATTAACTACCAGGACTTAAGAGACAAAAGAACAGAACCGTTGGGGTGAGGACATTTAACCCGAGAATTAAAAGAAGCTGCAAATACAACAGCTGAGCTTAATCAAAAATGGCGCCATATTAATGATGAGATGAATATTGTAAATTTCATGCTCTGCACTCGCCCAGAAATCTATTGCAATCATACGAATTTGCATTTTTACATAAACATGGATCTTACGGTCTGACATGAATAATGGAATTATAGTCTATCTTCTTGTATTAGAAATATCATAGAGAATGAGAGAGGTGAAAAAATGAAAAGTGAGGACAAAAAGCCTTATTTAACAACTAAAAATCTTACTCCAGAAAATCAAGAATCACCTATTCATTTTCTTAACAACTGGCAAACACCCATTAAATACTTTTATCGTAGAAATCACTTCCCTTACCCGTTGCTTAGCCCGCACCATTTTGGGTTACAAATTACTGGTCATGTTTCTCAACCACGCTTTTTTCATTTTTACGAATTATTGTCTATGCCCACAAGATCTCTTATAGTCCCCCTTGAATGTTCAGGAAATAAACGAGCACATTTTATTCCAAAAGTATATGGAGAACAGTGGGAGGAAGGAGCTTTAAGTCAAGGTAAGTGGACTGGTGTTCCTTTAAACGCCCTCCTTAAATACGTGGGACTCACTAATGATGCCCAAGAAGTTGTCTTTCAAGGAGCTGATTTTGGCAATAGAACAGATGTAAAAGAAAAAGTTTCTTTCAAAAGAAGCCTTCCTTTGGAAAAGGCATTGCATCCTGATACAATGATTGCTTTTCAATACAATGATAAACCGCTCACTTTTAAACATGGTTACCCATTCCGTTTAATTGTTCCTAACTGGTACGCGATGGCTTCTGTAAAATGGTTAAGAAAGATTACAGTAATTAATCATTCTTTTAAAGGGCCCTTCCAAACAGATGATTATATGTATTATCCGTACAAAAACAGTGATAAAGATTCATTTCCTGTGACAATAATGAACGTTAATTCACTCATACAACAACCACTGAACCTTTCCATATTAGATACTGGTGCACACCAAGTTAAAGGAATTGCTTGGTCTGGACAAGGAATAATCACCGAAGTACAGTTAAGTTTCGATAAGGGGGAAACATGGCTGCAAACAACATTAAATCAATTGCCAAATCAGCCCTATTCTTGGTCAAGTTGGTTCTTCGATTGGAAAGTTGATAACAAAGGGGAATATATGATTTACGTAAGGGCTAAAGATTCATCAGGTAACGTACAGCCTTTAACCCCGTTTTGGAATCGAAAAGGATATGGTTATAATGCTGTATCAAAGATTACTGTGAAAATTGAATAATATAGTAGCGATGCTTACTCATAAAGCATCGCTACTTAGCGTAAAAGAGGTTTATAAATGAAGCTCTTGAGGTGGTTCACCTTGATTATTTAAGATACGAACCGTTTCAGGCTGTATTTGTAGAAATACATAGTTCGGATCTTCAGGGCCATCGAACCATTTGTTAAAGGATTCATCCCAAAATTGCTTTTTTAGCTGTTCCGAATTATTAATTGTAGACGTTCCAGCAATTTCAACATACGTATCGCTCTGCCCTTTATCTTCGTAACCTAACAGTACAGACACAGCTGGATTTCTTTCTATCTCTTCTATTTTCTCCGTATCAGCTTTCGTTGGTGTAAATAGGGTTAAGTCTTCATTATAGAACGTCATATAACGTGAATGAGGTTTATTATTTTCAACAGATGAAAGGACACCTGTTCTATGATTAGAGAGAATTTCAACTACTTCTTTTTTTAAATCTTGTTGGCTCATTAATATTTACTCCTTTTACACAATTATTTATGATCTGTGAAAATAATTTAATTATCTCAAGAAGGCGAGCGTATACATGCTCGCCTTCTTTCTAACTACGGTGTTCAACAAGGTCAATTACCCCTAATACGACATGTGCTAAACCAAAACCAAAAATAGTATTGGCCACCATTTTGTTAGAGCCTCGTTTTTGTTTCAACATATAACCTGCTGTGGATACAGCTGTACCTAATACAGTTGGAATTAAGCCTTCGCGCATTGTAATTTCCCTCCACCCCGAAGTTAGTAGTGCCTAAACACCTATTTTATTTTCACCTGGGTAATATAGAAATATACGGGGGCATATAAAGGCTTACCGCGAATATCATGTGAAGTATTCTAATTTAGCATGGGGAAAAAATTTCTCCATATAAGAATATAAATGACTTTTAATATCTTCCTCTTCTTCTTTTTGATAAATGTACTTTCCTATTCCATATTTCCCCCATTTATATCTTCTTGCTGATTCATTTAATTCTAATTTAGTCATCGGATAGTTCTTTTCAATTACTTTCTTAGCTGGTTTCGTAAAACGATGCTGAATGAATTCAAATGTTATATCTTTCCTTGCTTCTGCAGGCAATTCTGCATCGAGCCGCTCAAACATATGATAGTAGCCATCCTGCCATCCTTCATGAAGATAAATGGGTGCAACAATAAAACCTAGTGGATAACCCGCTCTTGCTACTTTACCTGCTGCCTCAATCCGTTTAGCCAACGGAGAAGTTCCCGGCTCAAAGTTTTTAATCACATAATCAGCGTTGACACTAAATCGAAATCTTGTTTTTCCATTATGCTTAGCATCAAGTAAATGATCGACATGATGAAATTTAGTCACAAATCTTAGCTTTCCATACTCTGATTCTCCAAAGTGTTCAATTGCACGCTTTAACGTATGAGTCAAATGATCAATTCCTACAATATCGGACGTACAGGATGCTTCAAATCTTGTCATTTCAGGTGCACGTTCTGCCATATATTGATCGGCAGCCTCCAAAATTTCATCAACATTTACATACGTACGAATATATGGTTTACTCCCCATTGTAGTCTGTAAATAGCAATAATGACAATGTCCCATACAGCCTGTCGCAAAAGGAATCGCATATTCAGCAGACGGCTTAGAAGTATCGAATTTGAGCGTTTTTCTTATTCCAACGACAAGCGTAGACTTGGCAATTCGATATTTTTGAAAATCATTTTCACCAGGCAAATTCCTTACTTGATTATGAGACGTTGTATATCGAATTTCTATATTCATTTTTTCGAACTTTTCTTTAAGCTCTCTTCCTAATGGATACTCCAAAGCGTTTGGCTCAAAATATACGAGTTGGGGTGTAAACGGTTTATTCATTCTAGAATCCCCTTTTTAATTCTTCTAAAAGAACTGTTGATAAGCTTGTTCCGCTTCTATTTGGCTTGAATATACAGCTGTTTCATTTGTTAATGGATAATATGTCTCATACAAAAATAAAGCTAATTCACCTGGGCTCTCAGGGTTATTAACAATCGTCGCTTCTTGTATATTAGCTACATCTTGTGTATGCGGATTTCGATAAAATACATATACAATATCTCCTGCCTTGTAAGACTCCACCTAATCACCATCCAATAGGATTTATTATCATTCTTCCTTGAGAATAAAAAAATATAATTACTTGATTATGGAATTGAAGCGTTTGTATCGAGCGGTGTAAAAGGAAGAGGGAAGCGGCATTAATTTAACAAAACCTCAAGATTGAAAAGTGAATATGGATTAATTATTTTTAATTTAGCTCATACTAACTTAGCATTAATGAATTATAGGAGTTGAATAAGTATGGAATTTGAAGCTAGAAACTCTACAGAAGCTGCCCTGCATCATTATAAAGCTGGTTTAGGACTATTTACCGAGAAAATGCCTGCACTCGCTCAACAATTTAATGCTTTTACAGAAGAATGTTTTAAAGAAGGGGTTTTATCGCAGAAAGAAAAACAACTAATTGCCCTTGGTATAAGTCTGTATTCTCAAGACGAATATTGTATTATTTATCATGTTAAAGGATGTTTGGACCAAGGCTGCTCAGAGCAAGAAATCTTTGAAACAGTTGGAGTAACCGCAGCATTTGGCGGCGGAGCAACAATGAGCCAAGCTGTAACGCTTGTCCAAGAATGTGTTCAAGAACTAAATCAGCTGAAGCAATAGGACTATTTCGCTGAGTTCTTTATATGGATTATGAACACAGCGTGGCTTAAAAGGTTGAATATATACCCTTTTGAGCCACGCTTGTATAGTTCATATTTTCACAAAAATATTGTATTTATTTCAAACGAAAGGAAGATCCATCAATAATTTCAACATCATCCCGTACTTTTACTTCTTCCATTAAGTGAAAAAGCGCTTCATCCTTTTTCTTAGCCTCAATCATACAATCAATTTGTGGGACACTTCCCTTAACCTCTTTTAAAAATCTAAAAAACATATCCACATCGACATAATCTGAATGATGACGAAACGCTTTTTCGTTTTTCGGACTTGAAATATGCATTTTAATCGGTAGTGGAGAGTCATCCCATGTGTGTATGACACGATCCCAATTATCTTCCCAATTAGCGTGACGATGATGAGCCAGGTGATGATGATAATCAAATACAAGAGGAATCCCTAATTTTTCACATAAATAAAGTGTGTCATCTAAAGTAAAAGAAGTATCATCATTTTCAAGCATAATCATTTTTTGAATAGAACGTGGGACAAGCATCCAATTGTCTACAAAACGTTCCAGTGATTTTTCCGTTTCCTTATAATTGCCTCCAACATGCATGACACAGCGATGCGTCGGATCAATCCCCATCCCTTTTAATAATAAATAATGCAGCTTTAATGTTTTTATTGAATTTTTTAAAATAGATTTTTTTAAAGAATTAATAAGAACAAAGTGATCTGGATGAAAGTCAATTCTAATTTTATGCTTTTTAGCAAAATCCCCTACTTCAAGCAATATTTCTTTTAGGGGTTTCATATAATCCCAATCAAGAAGTTCTTCATGATTGGCTAACGGAATAAGACGGGAAGTTAAACGATAAAAATGAATATCAGAAGCTGCATTATGTTTCAGCAGTCTAAGTGTCGTTTGTAAATTTGAAATCGCAATTCGTTCCAATTTACGAATTGCCGCTTCTCGATCCTTAATTTTTTCAAATTGGGAAAAAGTCATTGTTTTCGATGGGGATGCGTTTTTCAGTTCCATGCTCATAGCAACGTAACCAAGACGTACAATTGTCATTTTTTCACCTCTTCAACAGTATGGGGTAAATGATGAATTGGTAGACAGCTAATAACTAAAAAATTCAGATTAGTAAATAACCTTATCATCCCTCTTTTAAAATCCAAGGCCTGATTAAAAATCGTATAAATCAACGTTTCCTCAAAAACACAAAAAGTAAATAGACGCATGTTGCTATTTATTTAGGCAATAATAAAGTCTTAGAAATGGATGGACAAAAACTCAAAGAGGGAATGACATATATGGATATATTAATTGCTATTATAGGTATCTTACTTACACTAGGGATTGCTTTCTTATTATCAAATGATAAAACAGGCATTAACTACAAAGCGATTATTACCTTGTTTGTATTACAACTAGTGATAACACTTATTATGTTTAAAACAGTGGTTGGACTGAAGGTTGTGGAGGCTGTTTCAAATTTCGTCACAACAGTCCTGAACTATGGATACGAAGGTGTAAATTTTGTAACTGGCGGTTTAGTTCCAGAGGGTGCATCGGTATTTTTTATCAATGTACTAATGCTCATTATTTTTACATCTACACTATTATCCATTTTAACGTATATCAGAGTTCTTCCTCTAGCTATTAAATATATTGGCGGAGCTTTAGCGAAAATAACTGGCTTATCTAAAGTCGTTTCATTCAATAGTGTAAACTCTATTTTCTTCGGTCAGAGCGAGGCATTATTAGCCATTAAAACGCATTTAGATAAAATGGATAGAAATAAATTGTTTATTGTATCTACATCTGCCATGGCTTCAGTGTCAGCTTCAATCATGGGCGCATATATGTCCATGATTCCAGCCCAATATGTTTTAGTGGCCATGCTGTTAAATGCATTATCTGGTTTAACTATAGCCAGTATTATGGCCCCAATTAGAAAAGATGAAGATGAAGAAATCCATGTGAAGGATATTTCCCAGGCAGATTCTGTCTTTGGTGCTATTTCCGCAGGTGCTCTTGACGGAGGAAGAGTTGCTCTGATTGTAGCAGCCATGCTAGTAGCTTATGTAGGTTTAATGGCTCTGATCAACGCTGCATTTGCTGGCGCAATTGGGATTTCTTTCACTGAAATTCTTGGATACATCTTTGCACCTGTTGCCTTTATTATGGGTGTTCCTTCAAGCGAGATTCTAACAGCTGGTTCTATTATGGGAACAAAGTTAGCAACAAATGAGTTTGTTGCTATGCTTCAATTACAACCTATGATTGAAACGTTGAATCCTAAAACAGTTGGAATCATCTCTACATTCTTGGTTTCATTTGCTAACTTTAGTTCAATTGGTATCATCAGTGGTTCTATTCAGGCAATCAACGGAGAAAAAGCGAATATTGTTGAAAAGTTCGGTTTAAAAATGCTATTAGCTGCAACACTGGCTTCTATTCTTACAGCAACAGTTGTAGGATTATTTATTTAATAAACAAGGGTTGTCCCAAAAGTTGATTTTCATCGACTTTTGGGACAACCCTTTACTTGATAGTTATGAAGTCACGCTCATGTCATTCACATACTTTAACAAATAATCTGCTATTTATTTTATTCCATATGTAATAACTGTACTATATAAAATTCCATTTGTTTTTCATAGGTCGGCAAAGATTTTATTATTCCTATCAGAATTATATTATTTTCGAGGGTACAGGTGTCTAGCTCATGAATCCTTGGATTTTTCTTATCTACAGCCTAACTACAATTTCAAGATTTGACGTCTACTCAATATAATGACTATGGTTGTTACAATACACCCGAATCCCATTACACTCCCTGCATATAGAGCTCCTGCCCACGCAGCAATAGCACCGATGAGGATTGCACCTAAAGGAATAAAGCCTCTATCCATTAAGGCAATGCTCAAGATTCTCCCACGCAGATGATCAGGAACCTGCATCTGTAAAGTAATACGGCTCAATGTTCGGTAGGTTTGACTCGTTAATCCGACAAGAAACATAGCTATACCTGCTACAAACAGATTGTTACTCCCCATGAATAAGAGCAAAGAAAGACCGAAACCTATAATAGAAGAAATCAGCCACTTTCCTGTGCCTTTCATCTCTTTACCAAGAGATAGCCATGTCGTACCAGCTATAGCCCCGATAGATGAAACGGATAAAAGTATTCCAAACCCTTCAGGTCCAAGGTTTAAAAGATCTCTAGCAAATAACGGCATCATCGTTGTATAAGGAAACCCGAATACCATAGGTACAATAGCTAAAATGAGTAAAGATTGAACGGATGGTTGAGTTTTTATATAATCTACTGCCTCACGAAGACTTATTTTTTCCCCTTCCTTTTTATCACGAGTTGGAAAGGAATTAGAACGAATCATAAGTAAAGAGAATAGTACACCTAAAGTCCCCCACGCATTGATATAAAATAAATTAGCAATATCAGTAATGGCAAGCAATAATCCTGCAATAGCTGGTCCAATAATACGAGAAAGATTGATGACCATTGTATTAATAGCTAGTGCACTTGTCATAGAGCTTCGAGGAACTAAATTAGGTATTAACGCATTACGAATGGGCGGATCCATAGCTGCAAGCATAGACCGTAGTGTGACAATGAATGCAAAAATCCAAAATGATTGTTTTTCCTCGACAAGATATCCCAGACAAAACGTCAATAACATCATTCCTACTTGAAGCCAAATTAATAATTTTCGTCTATCGTATCGATCTGCTAGGATACCTCCCGGAACACTTAGTAAAAAAGTTGGAACCAAACGGCAAGCATTTATTAATCCTAAATGAAGCGGAGAATTCGTGAATTGTAACACTGCCCAATTTAAGGCGACTAAATCCATCCAATCCCCTACTCGAGTCACTAAACTTCCATATGTAAACATCCTGAACGTTTTTGAGCGAAGAGCAAGGCGTGATTTCGGCTGATACTGAACTTCAATTTGTTTCATAACTTCTTACTTATTCCTTCCCCCTAAATTTGTAAAGAGAATGAATGGATAATTGCGCAGAAATATCCTCTCTTCAAGTTCTAAGCATATTTTTCAATTTTCTTGTGTTCTATTTCGTTTATAAAAATTGACTTGAGATTGATGATGTCGAAACTTTCTTTGACACCCTCTCACGCCTCCACCATCTCGGTAAAACATTTGAACGGGACGGACACCCTTTTACTATCATAACACTGTATTGCAAACAACGGCTCAAACCAATTCAGTTTAATGTAAGTGTTGATGAAATTGCTCTTATTCCGTTTTCTTTATTACAACCAATATAGATTGGCACGTATATAACCCTTTAAATATGCACAAAAAGAACGTCACATATTCTAACACAAATAAAGATTTAAAATAGGATTATCAGTATGATATTAGTATAGATCACATTGAGGAAAGGAAGATTCCTATGAAAATGTTTATGAATGCTTTTAAAAAGAATACCTCGTGTATTATTGAAACCGCTTATCTTTATATACTATTCTTACTTGTAGAGTTACAAACTACTACTGGTAATGCCATAAAGTTAAAATAAATTTTTCATTATTTCAGTGACTTGTTTATATAGAATCCTAAATTTTAATACAATAGATAAAATTTACATTATAAAACACTTCTTCAATTAATATTAAATCCTTTAATTTATTGCCCCTTTTACGGGTTTTGCGAAAAGAAAGCCCATTATGGTGCGCTCGCCCTCCCCTTTAGGGATGGGATGAATGTTCGCTCAAATACGGTGTGCAGATAAACTATCGAAAATATGTTCTGTACATCACGCATTCGAAATAGTATTATTTGGTGTATATAGGATGTTCTTTAAAAACTGAACATAGGTGGTTGTGACAGGAAAAACGTCTGTCACGTAAAATGTTCAACGTTCTGCCGACCAACACTCTTCATAGAAAGAGTGCGGTATCGTAATCCTAGACAAGTATCGCCGGTTGAACGGCGTAGT
>NZ_JBALMU010000053.1:0-25750 GCF_036962285.1 Bacillus sp. JJ634 | reverse complement strand
GTGAGAAAGAACCCCAGCAGTTTTAGCCATGGGAGTGGTCAGTATTAAATTTTCTTTCATAATACACTGTAAAGCCGACTAATACTGGAACAAGAATACATGTCGGAAGCAGCCATAGAAACAGGCTTGAAGATTGAATGTTTAATAATCTTGGAGCTCCAAATACAGTAAAGGCCGTAACTGTTGAAATACTGCAAGCAATCATTCCTCCAAAATGTTCAAATAGCCAGTGCATCTTTTTCATCGGTTTGCGCAACCAATAATTTAATTGGATTCCGCCTAATAAAAGACCTAGTAAAGGAAAATAAGTGATAAGTGCTGAATCAATGATTAGACCATATATCCCAACCCCAATTCCTGAAGAAAGCAGCAATAGACTGACAAGGAGATCGATTACTTTACGATGCGTATCTTTTCTCTTTTTAAATCGGAGTACACGTATTCCGTACCATGCAGATGCACCGCTCAGAATAGAAATAAATATTAAGAACCACGAAAAAGAAATTCTATCAGCATCCGCCTGATTATCGAAAAATACTCGATATACCCCCATATAAAAGGCTGAAATGGCAACTGCGCTCATAGCGTATACATAAATCCACCCGATAAGGTTATGAACTTTACCTCCTTTTTTGGTAACCATAGGTATCCAAAAAAGGACTAGCGCTACAAATCCCGCCACGATATGTACAATTCTAAACAGCGAAAAAACCTCCATTATACGTCCCCCTCTGATTTTAATCCTTTACAATATTCATATATTAAAAAAGCATATAAAATTACTTCCTTAATATAACATGTAAAATAAATCTTTAACTGTTTTACATTGTTAAAAATATAATATGATTTGTGATATATTTATTGGTGATAGTTATTTTATATATTCTATCGACATCAATTATGAAATATATAGTATTTTTATATCTGTTCTACAAAGATGAACGGATAAGCGAACAGTCTAAGAAAAGAAAAAAACCCCAGGATGCTTATTAAGTATCCTGGGGTTTTTAACGGCCCCCTTAAAATCCATTATTTAACTCTCACCACAAACGGATACACAGTTACTTTTCCATCTTGTTGAAATTCTGCCCAGATTTTGTAAATACCAGGATGCGGAAATTGAGTTTCAAAGATTGGGTCATGTTCATGTAGTGGATGAACGTGTAAATATTCTTCCGCTTGTTCATCTAAAATTACAACGTGACCGATTGCTCCTAAATAAGGCTCAAGTACGGCTTCATAAACATCGAATGTTAATGTCACAGGTTCATTAGCCGTCAAATCCGTTGTCATAAGAGATACTTTGTTTTCATCAACTGTTTTAGTTAATTCTTTATCGACTTGCAATGAACCATGTGCATGTTCACTCGTTGCAGGATTGCCAACTATAAAAGGAATTGGTTGAACTTTGTATTGTAAGCTCGTTGATTTGATGTCTACAAAAGCTTTATAAGTTCCTTCTTCCAATTCGCTTGTCACTTTAAATTGACCTGGTGCTATTTCTTCAGGGTGTAAATGATGATACTGTTCTAAATGTTCATCAACGACAATAAGGTGAAGAAGCTTCTCATGATTTATTTCTAAATCTGTTACAGGATTTCCTAAATCATCTTTTAGTGTTAGAAATAGTTGCTTGTTTCCTTCTTCAATTGTTACCTGTATTTCATTCTCTTTACTAGTTGTTTCGCCATGTTCGTGATTGTCCTCTTCATGCTGTTGTTTTGTTCCAGCATTAGCATGGGAATTATGTTCTTCGATTTTTTGCTCGGCTACATTTTTCAAAACATCGTGCTCTGCGCCCTTATTTACATCAAACGCTGCCTCATAAACAGCATACCCGGCAACAACAACGACTAGATATAAAACAGCTGAAAACATCCACTTTTTCATCGGTTTGTTTCCCCTTTATCTGAAAGTTTCACCCTTTGCAAACGCAATGCATTTAATACTACCGACACAGAGCTAAAAGCCATCGCGGCTCCTGCTAACCATGGAGCTAAGAAACCAAACGCAGCAATTGGAATTCCTAATACATTGTAGGCAAACGCCCAAAATAAGTTTTGTCTAATATTTCGGATTGTCTTTTTACTCATATAAATGGCATCTGCAATACTCCCGAGATCTCCTCTAATAAGCGTAATATCAGCTGCTTCCATCGCTACATCTGTTCCTGTTCCGATTGCCATTCCAATATGCGCCGTTGCTAATGCTGGAGCATCATTAATTCCATCTCCAACCATTGCGACTACTTTCCCTTGAGCTTGAAGTTGTTTCACTGCTTCTGCTTTTCCTTCTGGTAAAACTTCCGCTACAACATGATCAATGCCTGCCTCTTTTGCAATCGCCTCGGCTGTGCGTTTGTTATCTCCTGTAATCATGACCACTTCAAGGCCCATATCTTTAAGTCGTTGGACTGCTTCTTTTGAAGTATCTTTTATTGTATCCGCAACAGCTACTAAACCGGCATATTGATTGTTGATAGCAATCAGCATTGCCGTTTTCCCTTTTCCCTCCAACTCCTCCATCGTCTTAAGCACATGTTCAATATGAATGTTATGCTTATTCATTAATTTTCTCGTTCCTGCAACAATAACATGGCCATCTACCTTTGCCTGAATCCCGTAGCCTGGTATGGCTTCAAACTCTTCCACTTCCACAAGTTCAATATTTTGCTCTTTTATACCAGCAACGATTGCCTGAGCTAGTGGATGTTCAGATTGCTTTTCGGCAGCAGCGACTAACGTTAAAAACTGCTTCTCTTCAAAGACTTCTTCAATCAAAATATCCGTTAAAACGGGCGCACCATTTGTCACTGTCCCCGTTTTATCTAACAAGATTGTTGTTAACTGATGTGTCCTTTCTAGGTGTTCTCCACCTTTAAAAAGAATACCAAACTCAGCCGCTCTTCCTGTACCTGCCATAATCGAAGTAGGAGTTGCTAATCCTAAAGCACATGGACAAGCAATCACCAAAACAGCAATTAATTTTTCTAATGCCTCGGCAAAGTTACCAGGAGCCAACCAGATGAACCACACTAAAAAGGTAAGAAGAGCAATTCCTACTACGATTGGAACAAAGATTCCTGAAATGTGATCCGCTAATCGCTGAATAGGTGCCTTTGAACCTTGAGCTTCTTCTACCACTTTAATAATTTGAGAAAGTGCTGTATCACGACCTACTTTTTTCGCTTTTACTTTTAAGAATCCATTTTTATTGATCGTTGCCCCAATTACTGAGTCACCTACTGTTTTATCAATAGGAACACTCTCGCCTGTTAACATCGATTCATCTAAAGCCGAACTTCCTTCTACGATTTCTCCATCTACCGGCACTTTTTCACCCGGCTTTACATAAACAATGTCACCTACTAATACATCCTCTAGCGGAATCTCTCGTTCAACTCCATCTCTCAACACGGTCGCTGTTTTTGCTTGGAGACCCATTAGTTTTTTTATGGCCTCTGATGAACGGCCTTTTGCTCTAACTTCAAACAATTTTCCTAAAATGATTAATGTAATTAAAACGGCACTTGTTTCATAATAAAGCTCAATCATATGCTCATTGCTGCCAATAGACGCTATAGACAAATACAAACTATAGAAATAGGCAGCCGACGTTCCTAAAGCAACTAATACATCCATGTTAGCACTTTTATTTCGAAGTGCTTTAAAAGCCCCTACATAAAACTGCTTCCCAACAATAAACTGAACAGGTGTCGCAAGTGCTAATTGCACCCAAGGATTTAGAAACATTTCTGGTACATACATAAATGATGTAAAGCTAAAGTGACTAACCATCGCCCATAATAATGGTAAAGATAAGAAAGCCGAAAAAATAAACTTCCCTTTTTGAGTTTCTAGCTCTTTTGCCTTAAGATCTTTAATGTTCTCTTTTTGTTCCTCTTTTAAATTCGCTTGATACCCTAACTTTTCAATTCGCTTTACCATATCCGATGTTCCAATTTGTGATGGGTTATACTCAATAGAGGCGCTTTCTAACGCTAAATTGACCGATGCTTTCGTTACACCTTCTAGTTTATTTAACCCTTTTTCAATTCTAGTCGCACAAGCTGCGCAAGTCATGCCGATAATATCCAGTTCAGCTTTTTCCTCTATCACTTCATAGCCTAAGTCATGAATTTTCTTTTTAAAGTCCTCTATATGAGCTACATTAGGATCGTACGTAATAGAAGTTTTCTCCAAAGCAAAATTGACTGTCGCCTCTTCTACACCTTCTATTTTCTTGATTCCCTTTTCAATTCGCACAGCACAAGCAGCACAAGTCATCCCTGTTATCGGAAGTACAGTTTCTTTTAACTCTTGTGTCATTTTCACCCCTCCTAAATACCCCTACAAGGTATGTTTTTTATCAAAAAGAATACGTGCATTTTTGTTTATGCACGTATTTACAATTCAAATTATGCTACATCATAGCCTTGATCATCGATTGTTTCTTTTATAGTCTCTAATGAAACCGCTGATGAATCAAACTCTACATCTACTTTCCCTTCACTTAAATGAACGTTTACACTGGATACTCCGTTCAGTTTACCGACAGCGCCCTCAACTGCATTAACACAGTGTCCACAAGACATTCCGCTTACAAGTAACGTTACTTTTTCCATATTATGTTCGCTCCTTATTTTTTCATTAATCTTTGAATAGTAACCAACAGTTCATCTACTACTTCTAAATCCCCTTCTTGAATTCGCTCTGTTACACAGCTCTTCAAGTGATTTTCTAATAAAACTTTGGAAAAACTATTTAGTGCAGATTGTATCGCTGAAACTTGAGTAATTACATCATCACAATAAGTATCTTTTTCAATGAGGCCTTTCACCCCGCGAATTTGACCTTCTATTCTATTTAGACGATTAATTAAACTTTTCTTTACCTTTTCAGAATGATGGCTTACCCTTTCAGAGTGACTCGAGCAACATGGTTCAATTTCTAATAGGTCCTCTTGGTTTTCACAATCCACCTATAGCACCCCCTTACTTATAATATACTATACCCCCCTAATGTATGCTACATATTTTTTAAAAAAGTATCCATTTTTTTCTACTCTGAACAAATAAAATAACCTCGGCTCCATAAAATACAGAGCTAAGGTTTGAATTTAGAAACAAACTTATTAATCCAAATGTTTCTTTGTTAATAATAACGATAAATACTTAGCAACGATTGCTGCCTGTCCACTTGATGAAGCTATACTCGAAAATAAAGGATTTGTACAAATATCTCCAATAGCATAAATAGCACTGTTGCTTGTTCGACCTATACGGTCGGTCACAATCAATCCATCCTCCGCTACTTTAACAAGACCTTTCACAAGCTCACTGTTTGGTTTACTTCCTATCCTTAGGAGAACAGCATCCACCTTCAAAGCAAACGCTTTCTCTTTGTTATTTAGCAAATCGATTGAAGTCACGCACTGTTCTCCGTGGATAGAAGTCACTCGAGTATTTGTGATTATTTTTATATTCTCTTTCCCGGTTGCGATATCCATATATTGACTTCTTGCCTTGAAGTTTTCAGATCGGTGAATCAAGTAAACTGCAGCGCCCGCATCCGCTAAAAGAATAGCCCCCTCTAAAGCTCGATCTCCTCCTCCTACAACGGCTACGACTTTATTTTTAAATCGATATCTATCTGCTGTCGCAGAGTAAACTTCTCCTCTAGCAATCATCTCCCTTTCTCCTGGAACTTCCAGCAACTTTGGTCCTGACCCCATTGCTAAAACTAAATAATGAAAGTGAAGTTCTTCTATCTTATTCTCCTGTTGAATTTTAAGAGTTTTTGATGAAACATCGATGGATAAAATCTTTGTATGTAATCTATATAGACATCCTGCACTATGAAAATAAGCGGCAAATTCCTGTTGCATTTCCTTTCCATTTTTAGTATATAAGCCTGGATAATCTATAATTTCATTATGAATTTTTGTTAATTGTCCACCTAACTTCTCTTCTTTTTCGAGAAGAAGATGATCAATCCCCAGCCTCTTACACCATATTGCTGCTGACATTCCTGCTGGCCCTCCGCCAATAATGATGACATCAATATGTTTCATGGAATCTCCACCCAAGCTTCTGTTTGTAAGAACCTTTCAAACTCTAACCAATTTCCAATTCTCGGAACTTCAACGTCTCTGTTGTAAGGATAATCCATAGCAACAGCAAGCCTTCCAGTCGCAGCAAATTCCTTTAAATTATGCGGGGCATCATCAAATAACAAGTCACCGACAATCATGTTTTTTCGATGAGTAAAAATCATGTTACGCTTCCCTATAAAAGGAAGATGTTTTTCCACCCATATTTCCTTCTCGGCAAAGGCACTCGAAACACTGCTCGTTACGATTAAAATTTCATAATCCTTGTATAATCTTTTTAAAACTTCTACTGCATGCGGAAGCGGCTTTAAACGACTAAATAAACCTGGTTCTTTCAAATAATCATATATTTTTATTCCACATTCAGGCTTTACATATTTCTCAGAATTCCAGCATTTTAGCCGATCAACCGTTAAATTATCATCATAGTCTTTATTATATCGATGATGCCACTCTGACATTAAATCGCATATGACAGAATCCATATCAATTAGTAACGTTCGCATGAAACTGCCCCCCCTCTTTTACTAATAAAAAGGCGTACCCCAATTTAATTTAGGTTACGCCTTTTCTGTTCCTATAAAACACTAGGTCTTTGAAGAATCGATAAAAACTCTGCACGTGTCTCGGATCTATCAGCAAATATTCCGCGAACAGATGATGTTGCAGTCGAAGCATTCGACTTTTTGATTCCTCTGCCACACATACACATATGTTTGGCCTCAATTACTACCATCGTGCCTTTAGGTTGTAAAATTTCTTCAATGGCCTCTGCAATTTCAGTTGTTAATCGTTCCTGAACCTGAAATCTCTTCGCATACCCTTCCACCATACGAGCAATCTTCGACAACCCAGTAATTTTTTCATTAGGGATATATCCTACATGGGCTACACCAAAAAAAGGAGCAAAGTGATGTTCACACATCGAATAAAATTCAATATCTCTTACTAAAACCAACTCCTGATGATTTACATCAAAAGTCTTTAACAAATGAGCTTTAGGATCTTCTCTATAACCCTCTGTATATTCTAAAAATGCTTTTAATACTCTATATGGAGTTTCTATAAGACCGTCACGATTAGGATCATCGCCGCAGAGCTCAATTAAGCCTTTAACAGCTTCCATAAAATGTTGAGATTGATCAATTTTTCTATGTATTTCAGTAGCATCATCTTGCTCAAATATATCCGGGAATTTTTGAGCAATTAATTTTTGTTCATTGAAAGACATTTTCTTAAGTACCTCTCTTTTATTCTGGCTATGTTATATAACCTCGTTGATCCGAAATCAACAGCGTCATATAACATAGCCTTTATTTGAAATATATACAAGGAATCGATACCCTCGCTATCTACTAACATTAGCTAATCATAAATAATTAAAAGAAGAATGTAAAGGTAGTATGCATTGATTCTTTCTATAATTAATTAGTATTAATTAAGTTAATAGTTCTCTTTAAGGAATCTTTCCAAATCCTGTTTACTAAGTGGCTTACTAAACAAATAGCCTTGCATATGATAGCATCCGTTCTTTAATAAAAACTCTTTTTGGTGCTCTTCCTCAACCCCTTCTGCTATTACATGTAACCGTAAGCCACGTGCCATCGTTATAATAGCTTCAGAGATTTCAGAATTGCTGTGATCTTCCTGAATATCTTGAATAAATGTTCGATCAATCTTAAGGTTATCAATGGGTAATGTTTTTAAATAACTGAATGAAGAATACCCGGTCCCAAAATCATCTACTGAAACAGAAACTCCGTAGTTTCGTAACTTTTCCAAAGCTTCTATAGTTTCTGCTGAATGATCAAATAAAATATTTTCTGTAATTTCCACTTCAAAATAGGCAGGTGACAATTTGGACTCAGAAAGAATGTCTAAGACCTGTTTTATTAGTCGATTAGAATCTTGAAATTGCTTTGGTGAAAAGTTTACGGCAAGATTTAACGGCTCTAAACGACCTTCATTCCACTTGCTTACCTGGAAACAAGCTTTCTTCATCGCTAATTCCCATAAAGAATGAATCAATCCTGTACTCTCTGCAACAGGAATAAACTTATCTGGTGACACAAATCCAAGTTCCTCGTCTGTCCACCTTACCAATACTTCTACTCCAGTCACGATATTTTCCTTGGCATTTATTTTCGGCTGATAATAGACTTCAATTTTTTCTTCTTTAATAGCCTTTCTCAATCGGGTTTCTATACGCAGCTTCTCTTTATTTTTTATATTGATCGTATCGTTATATACAACGACTTTGCTGCCCCCTTGGTTCTTAGCCTCATACATCGCTATATCAGCATATACCATCAGAGTATCTTGATTCTCCGTATGCATTGGATATAAACTTAAACCACAACTCGTACCTACATATATTTCATTTCCTTCAATAATAAAAGGTTGTTTAATGACTGTGACAATCGTTTCAGCTGCCGCTTTTACCTTCTCTAATTCAAGGTTTTTAAATAAAATAACAAATTCATCGCCGCCCTGTCTGGTCACAAAACTATTTGTACTAGAGAGACAGCTCTTTAGTCGATTTGATACAAGCTTGATTAATTCATCACCGAGCGCATGTCCTAATGAGTCATTAATATCTTTAAATCGGTCTATGTCAATAAATAACACTGCTACCGAACCATCTGTTTGTTTTGTATTTGCAATCATCTTATTTAGCTCTTCTTGAAGATACCTTCTATTAGGCAGTCCAGTAAGAGAATCATGGTACGCTTGAAATTCAATAACTTCTTGACTCTGCTTTAAATCCGCTACATAGACTTGTAAAAAATTCGATAATGCATTTACATTTTGTGTAAGAAGCCCTAACTCATCTTTTCGTTTTAAAATCAAATTTTTCCCGAACTTCCCTTGAGCAATTTCGTTGACCTGTCCAACTATATAACCAATCGGTTTTGTAATCGAACGAGAGAACACAAAACTTGTAATTAACACAATAAGTATAAACGGAATCAATAATAAAATATGATTCAACAATTCACGGTTTAGTTCTTTCTCAATTAATCCATAGTCGTATGTTACACCAATAACATATGGTACATCTACATCGGTATTAATAGGAACAAATGTCTTCCTAACATTTTTTTTGTTTATCGTTTCAGTATAGTGCTGTGTCTCTCCTGTCTTTATAGCTTTTTGAATCATCTCTGCATCTAATTGTTGGTTGCTATATTTATACGTACCATACCAAATCGGTTTATCAGCAATTCGAATATAATTGTATCCATTTCTATTAATAATCCTACTCTTTTTCCCGAAGTTTTCCGGATTAAAAACAGTCAATTCCACTACACCATCCAATTTCTTCGTAAATCTCTCCATGACATTGCTGGGACCAAACCGCTTTTCATACTCTAATACTTGATTGTCACGAAAATAGGGATTAATCATAAAATTAGTAGAGCCATCATAAAAGTAGCCCCATTTATCTGTATGATCAGGGTTGCTAGAAGCAATCTCGGTTGGACCTGTCCAGTAATTTGGCAGGGCTACCCCTTCTTTTACAGTAACCGGCGATAAAGAGAAAAGCTGTTGAAAGGCATCATACCAATATCCCCACTCTTTTGTTGACATGTTAACTTCATGTGAATCGGATGATTTTACACCGATAATATCGTTTTCCTTTTGAGCTAATAAAGTAATATGTGAAATCATCAACTCATCAGCCAAAGTTTTTAATTGTTCATTAGTTATCTCTTCATGTTTAGAAGGTAACGAGTTTTGTATAGCAATAGAAGCCGTTCTTAATTCTCTCCCAAGGATATTTTCTACAAATAAAGACCCTTCCTTTGCACTTTCCACCTGATACGATACTTCCTGAGTAATTAACGCTATTTCTTTTTCATTAAAATTTATTAATTGCTGTTTAGATCGTAAATAATGTAAAGCATTATTCGCTATTAAAATACATAATACCAACAAGGTGAAAATTAATGGAAGTTTCTTCTTGATGGACACTATCAATCTACCTCCTGCTGACATTTAACCGTTAATTATCGTTTAGTTCATTGGGTATTATGATTAGCATGGTTAAAAATCAACATAAATTTTTAGCAAAAACTCTCTTCTGTAAGAAGATTATTACACAACGAGACAAAATTCGACAAAACAAGCATATTTTAATCACACTATTAAAAGTAGCTCACTAAAACGTATCTTTAACTTAGCAAAGCCCAATTTAAAGATACGTAGATGACACCACATTGTTGTTATTTATATCTCTATAAGTTCTAAAGCTAAGCTTCTTTGATTGCTCACTTTTTTAAGAAAAGGTTGGAATATAGACATGAATTGGTCAGGCTGGTGAATATGGGCTACATGTCCAGAATTTTGCAGCTCATGATATTCAACATGCGGGACATATTGTTCTAAGTCCGCTAATGTTTCTTTATATAATTCATCATATTCGCCCATTACCCATAAAATTGGACTTTTTACATTCATTAAATCGATTCTCGAATCATATTCAAGTTGCACCCTAACGGCTTTTTCAAAAACATTCGGATGAAGTAAAAGAGCATTCTTTACAAAAATAGCCTCTGAGTTTTCTTGTATTTGCTTTTTGTTTGGATTTATGGCGGCTGCATATCGTTTCAACCATGCTTTATGATCATATTGTGGTTTTTCTTTTAATAATTTAATACGATTCTTATGCAATGTTGAAGGAACACCACAAAAGTATCCCCCTACAAAACTCAAACTCATTACCATTTCAGGATATTTTTTATTAAAAGCCATGGCAACTATACAACCAAAACTTAATGTGCACAAATGAGCCTTTTGAATTCCGTTTCTTTTGTATTGATCATAAAGCTGTTGAAGTAATAGCTCCAAAGAAAAAGGACAATCTGCTCCTAAATTTTCGGAATTATAATAGTCGTAAGCTATACAATTATATTTATCTTTTAATGTATCTATTTCTGTCTTAAATGCACTTTGATTTCCCACTACCCCATGCAAAAATATTATAGCTTCCTTCAATTTTATAAAACCTCTTTTTAATGAACTCTTTATTTTTATATACTTGCACGCGTACCTTTGAAAGTATTCCTACATAATAATACATTATCGATTACGTTTAGAAAATAGTCATTCATCAATGATTTAGTAAATTTTCAGTATAAACATCATTATTAAGTGATTAATAGTTCTTTAGAACCATTAATATAGATGCTACTAAAATTTTGTAATCCAAAATAAAAAGAATATGTCTATTAAACATATATGATGTTGGAAATGAGCAATGCAGCAGAATGCGAAACTCTTATATGATAGAGGTTTCAAACACTTCTTCATATTGAACTAGCAATACGAAATATATAAATATGGACAACTTTTGGTCATATTTTGTTCGAGCATACAAAAGTATCGTTTACTGCAGTATGTTTTTTGGCACGGAAGATAAGACATCTCTACTTGTTAACACATGATTAAGCTGGTTGGGACATTGTGATCCCGCATAACAAGCGAGATAGAGGTTAACGGTCAATCATCTACTGAATAAGGAGAAGATAATGAATGAATCCAGTTGTGGGTCTGGATGTCGCAAAAGGTGAAAATCAAGTTCAAATGTTGTTGGATAAAAAAGGCCCTATAAAAGCAGCGTGAAGATTGAACATACGGTGGAAGAGCTAGAAGAGTTACATTCTTTTTTACTAGAGTGAGAGCATCAAACAGGAATGAAAGGAAACCTAGTGGTGCTAAAAAAAGTGAATAAAGTGGCAGTGAACCTCATTGACTCTCCTACAGGGGATGCGTTTTGAAACATCTTTATTTTAGAGGGGACGCCTTTATTGAAAACGAACTCTCTTTTTCTGCAATAGGAGCTATAATAAAGTAATCAAAGCCTAATTTTCTCGATATTGTAATTGAAATGCACCCCAATTATTAGATACAACATCTAATAATTGGGGTGTATTCTATAATAAATTATAATCTAACCTTAACCTCAGTACCGTCCTTAGCTGTGACATCTACTAGCACGATCCCCTTATAATTTTTCAGTTCCTTGACGATAGGCTTTAGTGTTTTTTTGTCTATTAGTGGAAAGGTAAAGTCCAGTTTTTTTCTTTCGAAGTGCTCTTTTGTCCATTTGTTTGCATTTTGCTGAAAAAATTTTGAAGACAAAATGCAAATAACAATGTTTAAAATAGCATATGGAATGGGGATGGTAAACCGAACATCTTTTGCTTTCACTTTTACATGCATCATAAGCAAATCACTAATCAATGATGACCGAAACGGTATCCCCGTTTGCCGATTTAATATCAACAATTTGGCCATCTAATTCATTTTCGATTGCTTCAATAATAAGGTTTATATCTATATCTTTAACGTATTTTTCTGATTGAGGAATACTCGCTGCGATGCTGTGTCCAGCCATTAATACTACCTTGACAAGTTTTATAGGTAAATTGACTGTGACGTTATCATTTTCGGCTGATACAACACGAATTTTTAATGTTTTATCTAAATATTTAGTCGGTTTTTCAAAAAGCTTATTACCTGTTTCTTCTTTCTCTCTTAATACTTGAATCAGTTCTGATCCCTTATCTGCATCAATCTTCCCTTCCTGAACCATTGTTAACACTCTTGTAATTTCCTCTTTCATGATAAATCCCTCCCTATTCGTCTTTTAAGAGCTTAATGGCTTCTTCTGGTGTGATTTCGCCATTTTCCAACATGGTGACAACTTTTTTCTCGTCTACTTCATTTTTCTTCCTCTGCACATATCCAAGGGATGAAATGATGTCTGTTAGCTTGCCTCGAACCGTTGGATACGAAATCCCCAGTTCCTTTTCAACCTCTTTGATATTCCCCCTGCATGTTAAAAATACTTCCACAAAATGAAGCTGATCCTTTGATAAGGATGCCAGCTTAGATAATTCAAACTCGTTTTCAATCGTAGTGTGACAATGAGAGCACTGCAACTTTGTAATTTTCAATGTTTCACTGCAGACAGGACAATTTGTGATTACTTTATAAGCCATAATGAAATTCCTTCCTTTTAGTTGATTCGATTATATAACAAGGAATCGAAAATATAAATAATAAAATTAAAATTTTACCAATTAAAAATCAATAATATTAATTCATTGTTTAATATTATTAATTTCCCATTTTGATTATTCATTCAATTATTATATTTACCATAATGGTTGAACTTGTAGACATCCCTCTCTTGGTTAAAATACCCTCAGTTGCATAATGAGCACGATTACTTAGACTTTGAGATGCTGATTAATAATCCGTGGTCCAACTGATGATGATTCAGAACTTAAAAATTATTAAGCTTACGGGTTGATTAATCTCCGATTATGCAGTGATTTGAGGACTTAGTCTATATTTTAGTTATTCCAAAATAAGGCCCTATTGTTGAATAAAACTTAGATTTTCAAACGACTTTATTGTTATATTTTTTAAAAATAAAGTTGTTTAAAAATAAAGGCGCTCATAAAGTATTATACTTTTATGAACGCCTTTTCTTTGAGAATATTCAAATATGGTTATTTCTGTTTAATATCTTCTAGTACTGTATACTTTTTATGTTTTAATTTACTAATAAAATATCCTACCAGGCCTCCAATGATAGCTGGAAGTACCCAACCTAGACCGATACTATATAACGGCACATATTGATTAAAGAAATCATCGACACTATGAAATTGAAAACCAGCTACAGTAAGTCCATCAAATAGACTAATAATAAATGTGAATAGCAAACTGATTTGATAGACCTCCCGCTGACCATTAAATAATGAATGTAAGAAGGTTAAGGCAATCAGCACGATAGCAAGTGGATAAATCACCGTTAAGACAGGCTCTGAAATAGTGATAAGCTGTGTTAAACCAATATTAGCAACCATCGCACTAAAAATTGATAAAACAATCGTAATGACTTTATAAGAGATTTTAGGAAATAGACTATGAAAGAATGACGAACAAGCTGTCACTAGGCCAACGCTTGTTGTTAAACAAGCCACTGTTATAAGAAGGCCTAAAAGTACATTACCATATGAACCAAAGTAATAGTGGGAAACACCCGCTAGAACTTCTCCCCCATTATCTAAATATCCAAGTTCTCCTACGCTTGATGCTCCCATATAAGCAATAGCTGTATAAAAAAGAACGAGTATGATTGCAGCGATTCCTGTCGCTTTAATACAAACACTCATAATTTGTTTCTTAGTTGTAGCACCTTTCTCTTTAATGGCGTTAATTATAATAATACCAAAAACAAAAGAAGCTAAGGTATCCATTGTCAAATATCCTTGTTGAAATCCTTTGAAAAATGGATAAACTTGATAATCAGGTATAGGTGCTTGAAAATGAGCAATAGGAAAAATAAAAGCAACTATGACTAGGATACCTATAAAAGTTAATTTGATTGGCGTTAAGAATTTTCCAACAATATCAACAATTTTAGATGGGTTTAAAGACAAAATACACGTTATTCCAAAAAATATAACGGTAAAAATTAACAAAGGCACAGAATCTCCATTTTGTGATAAGAATGGTTTAATGCCAATTTCAAATGATACGGTCCCTGCCCTAGGAATTGCAAAAAAAGGACCAATAGATAAATATAAAATTATTGTAAAAACAATACCATATATCGGATGAACACGACTAGCTAACGACTGTAAATTATCTTTACCCGAAAATCCAAAAGCCAGAATACCAAGCAATGGTAAACCGACACCCGTAACTAGAAATCCAGCATTGGCGACCCAGATATTTTCCCCGGCAGATTGACCAAGCATAGCAGGAAAAATGAGATTACCTGCCCCAAAAAATAATGCAAACAGCATTAAACCGATAACAATAATATAAGAAGTTGGAAATTTTCCCGACATAGTTGTCCCCCACATGTTCACTTTAAGTAATTAAATTTTTTTGAATTTTCTATACCGAAATATTATATTATCAAAACTAAAACAAGACAACCTTTAAATACTGATTACGTCTTAGATTAGATAAATATCCCAAAATTTAAAGAGTATGAGATTAGTCTTCTTAATTATGAAAAAATCTACAAATATAATTTTTGACCAATTTAATTCATATTTTGGTCACACTCCCCCACTCTCTCCGATATCACTCTTATGGCCAAAACACAAAAAACGCTGACGCTTAGATCCTCAACGTTTTCAAGCTATTAATACATTGTCATGTATTGATGGGTGAACTTGTCTATTAAACATATATGATGTTGGAAATGAGCAATGTAGCAGAATGAGAAACTCTTATATAATAGAGGTTTCAAGCACTTCTCCATATTGAACTAGCAATAAGAAATATATAAATATGGAAAAGAAAAAATAATTGAGTTTCATGAGCATCCATCTTTCGGGGAGATAGGTGCTTTTTAAGTTAAAAACTCAATTTATTATCTTTCAACACCTGATACAGAACAATCCCCACTCGATTAATCACATCTTCATCTTGTTCATGAAATCCAGCCTCATTAAAACATGCATGCAGCATTTCATGAACCAATGTTTGTTCTTTCTTATTCTCAGACATGCCGATTTTAATCTTAATAGTTGATTTCTGATATACGCACGCACCCATTACACTAGGATCATCATCTATTTCTTCAACTTCTTGTATTTGATAATCGATACGGGCTACTTTAATTTTATTTGGAAGCATTTCGTCCTCTCTTTTTAGACAAAACAAAAGCACCTTCGAAAGGACGCTTTTTAAATATTACCCGCTTCTTTATTGTTGTCGTATTCAACGAGAAGTCGAGCTGTTACTGCTGCATTAATAATAATAATAGTTTCGGCTAGTTTTTCTATTTTATCATCACCTAAACCTCGTACATATTTTTCTATTTGTTCGTTAGCTATTTCGATAGCCCTGCTCTGGATAAGTTCTAATTTTTCCGTATCCATTTTATATCACCACACTTTCGTCTGCTTAATTCTACAAAGGGACATGGCTTGCTGCGAATAGCTCAAATTATTCACGACACATCACTCTATTCAAAACTATATACACTTGTTACATATTTTGACGAGGTGTATTCTTTAATTCGTTACCCACCTTAACCCCCTGCATCTTTAAGCATCTTGGGAACTTGCACTCCCACGTCATTTCATTTACTTTGTTCACCCATATGCATGATTCGCATTTATTCATGGCTTTCACCTCAACAAAAAAAGCACCCCGGAAGATGCTTCATTTCCATAAATCGCGTAATACAATTTTTTTATAAATACTTTCGTAATCCTTCATACATTCTTCTTTCGAATAACCACACAAATTAAAACATTTTTCACGATTGTCACTTTTTCTTTCATTCCATAAAAAAACGCACCCGTAAAGGATGCGAATAGGGGGATATACTTTCTAAAGCAGACACAAAGCAAGAGAGGCCGAGAATCTGTACATAGTTTTATTCCGCTTTAATAAAAAGGGATTCTGTTTATGTCTGCTTTACAAAGAATATAAAGGTAGGGCAGTATGAGCGGCTGCCCCTCGCTAGTAAAAAGAGTATAGAGAAAATGGGCTTTGATAGTGTTATAATCAATAAACAATCGCCTAAATCCCTTTCATCTAGTTTGACCTTATCTAAGGCTTCAGGTACTTAGTACGCTTGTACTTGTTTATTTTGGTACTATCATCTTACTACGTTTTATAAGGCCGAAAGTGCAATGTTTTTAAAGTGCTTTTTGCTTTTTCACTAACTAGCTCATGATTGCTTATCTTCACTAAGATAGAGATCAACATTTTCAAGTAATTGTTGATACGTTATGCTCCCTTGTTCATGAAGCATTAAGTAATTATGAATAACGGAGTCATGCTTTGCTCTTTCGGTAATCTCGTGACTAACTTCTTTCAAATTCTACACCCTTTCTAAATATATTTATCGCGCATTTTCTGTTACCATTTATCTCCACACCAACACTTCTGCAACAGCTTGAACAATTTGATCTCGCCAATTAAAGGCTTGCCTTCTGCTGATATGTAACTCTGCAGCAATCCCTTCCCACGTTTTCGTTTGTGCCTTTGTCCAATACTTCAGTCGAATAAGCTTTTTATAATCGTCATTTACAACGTTATATACTTTCTCAATAGCTTCTGCGATTTCTTCCAGGTTATTCAACTTTTTGTGAGTCGCTAACCTTACCCCTATTTGTTCTGTAGGAGAAGAAAGCAACGAACTTCTTCCGCCCCCAACATTCTCATCGTCGTTCTCTTTCGTGAACATAATATTATTTCTTAAAAACTGGATTTCTTTTAATGTATCATGATAGCTATATAACTCAGATTTCATATACTAGAAAGTTTCCTTTTTTAATTTTGTTGTAGTTTTCATCTAATTGCTCCCCGTTGTCAGACGGGGAATTTTTTATTTATATAAGACCCTTCTTCTTTCTTGCAGCACTTGAAAAAAAGAAAGCCAAGAGGATGGTAAACTAACCTTGTTTGCCGCCCACTTTTTTTGTTAGACCTCCACGATCTCAAACTCTTCAAAAGGCAAAGTATCTTTCGCTACCTTTAACATAGACTCAGCCCTCCTTCTTGTTTCATGCTGCACTTCTTGACCGTATGTATCCGGTTCTGTCGAGAAGAACTTATAGCCTGATTTACCTCTTATAACAAACATAGAATCACCCCTTTCGAATGGATTGTTATCTTTATCTTTTCCTTTCCTAACTTGATTTAACTTATACACTTTAATGATTTTCCCCATGTATCAATCATTTTTAAAAAGCATACAGTAATACAGGGCAAGGCGTTTAGTCATCGAGATCTCCACACCAGTGAGCCTTGCTCCTTTCGAGTTTCTTCGTAATGCGACATTAAACCAATCCCCTTAACGTATAGCGAACCTCATTAGAGGAAATACATTAATATGGGACAAGGCGTTTAGTCATTGACTGAACTAACACCAGCCTGCCTTGCTCCCTCACTTAATCTAAGTACTGTGACACCACTTAAATTACATACATTTCCGGTTTCGTTTTAAAGAGGCATGAGAAATATTATTATACACGGGATGTAATCCTATATTAGGTTGGATAGCAAGAGTCGCTATCATTGTATTTGGCGAAGGCGATGCCAAATACTTCTTTTTATTTTGTGTATGAACTTCTGTTTATTTGCATTTATAAATTTGTTAGCAAAAAGACAAGCTTGATGGAATATCTTTAAAAAATACACAAAATAGGGAGGGATAAACTATGGCATCCATCGAACTATTTGCGTGGACATTATCATCATTCTTAGGGATTAGCTTTATTATTTCGTTAATCGCAGTATCAAGGAAACCGAGATACATTGTAAATAAAGAACATAAAAAATCATAATTATATAACATTCTTAAAAGAAAATTTTAAATTGTTGAATTGATGAAGAATGTAACGATTCAACAGTTTATTCTCTTTTGTTGCACAGTTTGTATCTGAAACGCTACCTTGACGTGTATCAATCCCATCTGGAGGTCATACAGTAAATAAGAGTAAGGCGTTTAGTCATCGAGAGTAACACCCAGCTCGCCTTGCTCCTTTTACATCTTCTACGAAATCCATATTAAACAATGCCCGTTACCACATAGTTTTCTTGGTGAACATGGTCGATGATATAGTAACTTTTCTACCTATAACTCTACCTGTACATGCTTTTTTGAAATATTCAGGTTGAATTTTCAATTAACAAATTTACCTTCAAAACTTCCTCTCATTTAAACAATCTTTTCATAAAACTTTTATCATTTGTAAAACAATTGGTGCACCTTTAATTGGTACATCCACTGTTTTTAATCTAATTTCTCCTTTCTTTACAATGTAATTTTCATATGGCTGTAGAACGCCGTTAATAAAAAGATTCATGTATGATATTTCTTTCGGGTCAAGAATTTCTTGTTTTGCAACTTCACAAATTCCATCCTTGTTTTTATAGACTAGACTACACCCGTCAGAAATTGCATAAAATTCATATATCAATACTTTTCTTGGGGAAATAAAACGTTTTTCCTGCTTAGGTATACCTGGTAAATTCAAGTATACTTTTGAGTTTTTTTGACATTTCCCACGTTATAAAGCCATCGTATTCAGGCTTATAAAAAAGAACAGTAAGACTTTGCAGATACAACCTTTCAAAAAGCTTATGTTTTAACTTGAATTCGGCTGTTGATGGAGCTCCCTTTATGTCAATGACTTCAATAAAACCATCTAATCTATGAACTTCAAAATCTGCTATGTACTCAATCTTCCGAAAAGTGATACCATTCTTTTTAAATGAATCTTGAAGCAAATATCGTAGCCGCAATTTAAAGCTTGTGATTTGTTCAGATAAAAGTATCCATTTTAGCTGCTCATAATATTTACTTTCAGCGATGCTATCAAATCTATGGCCATCTACTATGACCTTCTTGTTGCCGTATTTTGCGGCCATTATTCCGTTCCCTCCCACTCAATCACTTCCATCATCATCTTGCGGCAAGGGCATACCTTTTTAGGTATAACCTTGCACTGTATTTCTAACACTTCACAATCCTTGCAGATGTATTCAAACATTAAGCTGACATCTCTTTTAGATGACCGTATGACCGTAATCAATAACGGCCTTTTCGTAACTGTTATAGAAATCCCCTACCGTACCGAAACGATCGAACGCCCATTTCTTATCGTTCTCTGTATAACAAACCGTTCTGGACTGAGCTGCACCGTTAATTTAATCTTTTATTGAAAAATATTGACAAACTATTAGCTGGTTTAGTAAAACAACAAAGCTGCCTCTATGACAGTATGTAACCATTCCTATAATTACCCTTTTCATAAAAAACCTCATGATTGGACACAATATAAGGGGAGGTGTTACACATGAACACTGAAAAAAGCAAAGAAGTGTTTTCACAATATCCAACAAATCAAATGGTTGAGATTGAATCTCCTAATGTCGATAAAACGAAAGAAAAACAAGACAATAAGAAGGGTTTCGCTGATAAGGAATCTACCTATTTGGGGCGTGGAGATTTAGAGACACCATAAAAAAGAAGCGATTGATTCTAATAACCACGTGGTGTTACAGTTAGAAGCTGGAGCAAGTATGAAATATCTACAAGAACGTTTAGGACATGGTAATATGCAAGTCACAGCAGATGTCTATTCGCATATCAGTAAAAAGCTTGATAAAGACACAATGGAAAAGTACAAGGAATACATGAAGAATGTTCTTAAATAATTTTTTGGTCAAACTCCCCCCACTCTTTCCAATATCGCTCTTTTGACCAAAACACAAAAAAACGATGACGCTTAGAGCGTCATCGGTTTCAAGCTATTAATACATTATCATGTATTAATGAGTATGTTTATTAAACACATTCTCTTACATCATTTTCACTCTCTTTTTAAATTCTTAAACTAGTATAATTAAATGGGGAAAAATCTAACACTCACATTCTATTTAATCTACTCAATGTTTACATCACATAACACGATCTTCGGAAACGTTTTCATTTTTATTATCTAAACTGTTTTCTTTATTTTTAAATGGATCATACATTTTTTCTCGAATAAATAAGGCTGGGATAATTCCGGATAATGCATAGGCTATACCTAGCGTAGCTAGACCGAACCCAATGGATTGAGCTTCGGCAATAATACCGATGATAATAGGTGCTATCGCTGCCCCAAATCGCCCGATATTATAGGCACCGCCTACAGCTGTACCCCGAATGTGTGTCGGGAAACTTTCGCTCATATACGTTGAATTAATTCCATATTGTGCACCATATAAAAATCCAAGGATTGTAAGTAAGATAATGATATTTCCTGGTGTGTTATACAAATAAATGACCGGTAAAGAAATAGCTGTCAATAAACCACTTAGAATATATACATTACGACGGCCATATCTATCTGCTAACCAACCTGCAAGAATTTTACCTAAAATCATGGCTGTATAGCTTCCAACAAGATAACTTGTCATCGTCTTAAAATTGAAACCTAAATCCTCGATAATATAAGTCGGCAACCAAGTCCCTACACCATAATAGCCAAACTGTAAAAAGGTTGAAGTAATAATCCAGAACAGGAAAATTGCTCTTGTTTTTGGTTCTTTGAAGATTGTGAGCCATTCATTTTTCTTGAATTGTTTCGGTTGTTGTTTTGCTTCTAACCAACCTTGAGGTTCTGGTATCTTAAATCTGATATAAATAGCTAAAGCTACAGGTAAAATAGAAATAAGGTAAAGAGGCCGCCATCCATAAATCGGTAAGATTGCACCTGCCAATAAGGCCGCTACTAAGTAACCAACTGAATAAGCTGCTTGTAATGAACCTAAAATAGTTGTCCGTTTTTTCGTTGGTACATATTCAGCCATAAGCATCGTGACTATAGAATATTCCGCTCCAATCCCGNNGCTCGTATGTTTGCACTAAACCCAGTAAAGCAGTTCCTACAGAGAAAACAATCATCATATAAGTTGCCATTCGTACCCGACCAAATCGATCAGATAGCCAACCACCTATAATGCCACCGACAGCCATACCTACTAAAGACCATGTGCTAATAATCCCCGCTTGTGTTTTTGTAATTTGGAACTCTTCCATTAAAGCAGGAATTGTTAACGATAGCATTTGCAAATCCATTCCATCTACCATAAGACCCAAAAAACAAGCGACGAATACAATAATCCAATTTCGATTTGATTGGCTTTTTTCCATCATATGTCCCCCTTTTTTATCACGTATGCAATCGCTTGCTTTCGATGAATCATTCTAAGTCAAAATACTTTCGCTCTCTTTAACTCTTTAATTTGTGTATAAGAGTAGCCAGGTTCATTTAATACTTCATCAGTATGTTCTCCAAGCAGCGGCGGATATCGCTGATAGATGGTGTATCCAATAATTTAACTGGCAATCCTGGTATTTTTAAATCTTTCACATAAAGGTGTTTAATCGACTCATTTTCATATGATAATCTGTAAAATGTTTGATAGCACTGACACCAGCATTAGCGGACGAATAAAATGGAAGTCCACTTTCTTTCAGAATTTCATAACTTACCTCTAATTCACCTGATAAAGATAACCATAATGGAATAATGAGTTTATTCACCCTCTGTGCCATTTTTATAGTGTGCCTCACTAACATTTCTGTATAAACTCCTAATTTATACGAATAAAGAACAAATACTATATCTAGATTAGGATCATTCGTAAACTGCTCTAGACATTCACTAACATCACTCATATCTTGATAGACATATATTTTCATATTTATTGGATTGGCAGGAGTCTCTAGATTCGGAAAAAAATCTTGAATTATTGATTTCGTTTCATCTGTAATATCCGGGACAGACAGATTAACTTGTCTACACTTCTCAGCTAGTAATGCTGATACTCCATTAGAGTAAGAAAATATACCAATCCGATTTCCTTGCGGATGTCCATATTTATAGAATAACCAACCTACATTAAGAAGTTCATCAAGATCATAAACTTGGATTATATCCAGTTCTTTAAAAAAATCAGAATGAACTTGCTTATTATTGTTTAATTCTTCTTTAGTGGAAATCTCCTCTTCTACCTGTCCTATATTTAGCACAATAAGAGGCTTTCCGAACCTTCTTGCTGTCTCTGCAGCTTTTTGAAATTTCCATTTGTCTTTTAATCTTTCTATTATCACTAAAATAACTTGAGTGGAAACATCATGGGAAAAATACTGGATAAAATCAGCTGTTTCTAAATCAACTTCATTCCCCGTAGAAATCCAATAATTAAATCCAATTCCTAAGTCGTTTGCATCTAAAACGGCTCGCCCTAACCCTTCCCCTTGCGTAATAAGTGAAATCTTGCCGTTTTGTAACCAGTTTGGTTCATAATCTGCAACACCAGAAATACCAACAGATTTAACAATATTAAATACTCCTGAACAATCCGGACCTAGAATCCGAATATCCGTTTCCTTAGTAAACGTTTTCAATAATTGCTCAAAAGCAAACTTCTCATCTTCACTCTCAATAACATCTGTATTGGGAATCATAATAAACTTCACTTTCTTTTCTACACACTCTTCAAGAATAGGTAAAATAGACTTGGGAGGTAACGTAATAACTACTGTAATTACTTCTCCAGGTATGCTATTCAAAGTCGGAAACGTTTTCATTCCGAAAATTTCTTCAAACTCAGAAGTAACAGGATAAACTCTACCTTGATATTTAGATTTCTGTAAGTTTAATAATACTCTTCCCCCAACCTGATGAGGATTGAAAGTTTCACTTATGACTGCAATCGAACGTGAAGTAAGCAAGTATGACAAGTTAGATACTTTTTGAACAACCAGATGATCACCACCTTTTATTCTTGAGAATTTTTAATGTCTTTATTTAATCATTTGCAAGAATCATGCCATTTCTCGACACTTGATATATGGGAGTTTCCAAACATTTCCTCTAAAAACCAATGTATGCTTTCATCATCTAATGTAATAATACATTAGTCATACATCATTCCTTTTATCCTTGAAAGTAAGATTACTCCCTCTGCCCGCATGTAGCTTCAAAATCAAAAGATATATATAAGAGGGCCACAAACGGAGAAATTCTCTGGAAATTAAAAATCAGGAATGCTGTTATCAACATTCCTGTTATTCAAAAGGAGCGTGTTCAAGCCAAAAAAATCGACTTGTGACACAGCTCCTTTCCTCCATTTATTCATTGTCTTTTTAATTTAAATTCTATCAAAAATCCTATTAGAAATTTTTCGATTATATGAATAGCTAGTTTGAACGGATTCATTCATATTTTTGTAGGTTGTTTTGTTACTCCTTATTCCTTCTGATTTTGTTTATGTTTTCATTTTCTGTAACTTACGAACAATAGTTGATTGATCCACATTTAAAATGTTAGCAGCTTTATATGTGCTTCCATACTTCTTCAACGCTCTGTTAATGAGCTTATTCTCAAAATTCATAACTGCTTCCTTTAACGGAAGAATTTCTTCATCATCTATTTCCGTATCTTGTTCAATCATTTCACTTTGTAAAAAACTAAAGTCTTTTACATTAATGTATTCTCCTTCAGACAGCACAAAAGAACGTTCAATAGCATTTCGTAATTCTCGAATATTTCCTGGCCACTTATAGCGAAAAAGTATTTCAAAGGCATCCGATGCTATCTGTTTAGACATCCCATATGTTTGGTTAAACTCATTTAAATACATTTCAATCAAAGGCAGTAAATCTTCTGTTCTTTCTCGAAGCGGCGGTAATGTGATAGGAATTACATTTAAACGAAAAAACAAATCTTCGCGAAATTCCCCTTTTTTAACTTGTTCCTCCAAATTGCGATGCGTAGCTGCCAAGATTCGAACATCTATCTTAATAGATTTAGTACCACCCAAGCGAGTTACTACTTTTTCTTGAATCACCCTCAGTAGCTTTATCTGTATAGAAAGAGGACATTCCCCAATTTCATCCAAAAAAATTATTCCATTATGAGCTAACTCAAACATACCAGGCTTTCCACTCTTTCCCGCACCTGTAAATGCCCCCGCTTCATAACCGAATAATTCAGATTCAAGTAAGGTTTCTGGTATGGCTCCACAATTAATTGTAATAAAAGGACCCTCGCTCCGTACACTGTTTAATTGAATAATCCTTGCAAGCTCTTCTTTTCCCGTTCCTGATTCCCCAAAAATCATGACCGTAGAATCGAAGGCCGATACCTTTTTAGCAATATGGACTACTTTTTTCATGATTGGGGAGTCCGCAATAAAATTAGCACGAGATTTGAGTTCTACTCGATATTGTTCTAATTCTTCTTTATAACGTTCTGTTAATCTCCTATTATTTTCAACTTCTTCTTGCAATTGAATAAACTTCGTAATATTCTGAATATTAATCACAACAAAGTCTATATGTTCATTTTTATTAAGAACAGGATTGACCGTAATAATTAAGGTTACATTGGCTTCAGTTTTTTTCAATAAAGCTATAGATTGTTTCCCTTCTAACATTTGTTTTATATTTTCAATTTTGAAAGACGGAAAAACTTCAAAAATAAACTTCCCATTAAGATTATCATTGGTGTCACCTTGAATGAATGTGAGAAACGCTTGATTATATCTGATGATTCTTCCTGTTGAATCTGCAATCACAATCCCATCATATGAAGCAGCTATGATAGCTTCTAATTGTTGATTTAATTCACGAACAGATTGCAGCTCTCCTGAAATTTTTTCAATTTCGGAAATATCCTGAAAAACTGCTACAACACCCGTCACTTCATCATTTTCTATAATGGGTGTTCGATTCGAAATATATTTTCGATTCCCAACTTGATATTTCGTTCCATATTGTGGTTCTCCAGTACGAAGAACTTCAAGCATACCACTCGGAATAAAGACATCATTTAAAAACCTACCTAACGCACCCTCTCTATTTACCCCACTTATCTTTTCCGTGGCAGGATTAAATGAAGTAATGATACCATTTTTATCAATAGCTACAATTCCGTTATGGGCATGTTCAAATACGGCTTCTAATTCTTTTAAACGTCGCTCTAATATACTTATATGCATATAGTTAAGATCATTGTGGCTAATAATCCCAATAATAGATTTATATTTGTTTTGTACTAAATAAAACTTTTTCTGTTTTTTTATA